>JAYTWN010000399.1:0-2616 GCA_043743435.1 Acidimicrobiia bacterium | reverse complement strand
TGTGCAACAAGAGCTTGCTACCCCAGACACCACTTTTGATCCTCTCGTGCATTTTCGGTCACGCACCGTTTCGCGTCGGCTCTATCTGGTGCATGGAGCTGGAGGTAACGTTTTGCGGTACCGTAACCTGGCCGGGGCACTGCACGATGTGGCGGAAGTGATAGGCATACAGGCCATTGGCGTGGAGCCTGGGAACACGCCGGATCAAACCCTTTCGGCCATGGTGAATCGCTACAGTGCGGCGCTCCTTGCCACCAACGAAGAAGTATTTGAACTTGGCGGCTATTCCGACGGTGGCGTGATTGCTCTTCACTTGGCTCATCGTCTCCGCCAAGCAGGCAAGGTAGTACGTTCACTCGTTTTACTCGATGCTTTTGTTCCTGGACCGCTAGTGAGTCCTTGGCGTGTTCAACTTGCGAACGTTCGACGAAGTTTTGACAACAAGGACACGCTTTCGGTAACGCAGTGGATTCGCGGTTCGATCGTTGGCTGGCGAAAACGCGGGAACTGGGATACCGAGGGAACCGATGCACTTAAGAAAATGGGTTACGTGGACATCTATGCCCTAAATGAGCAAGCCGTACACCGCGAAGCCTTGCCGCCCACGTTTGTTGCACCGGTTCTGGTGGTGCGAACCTTCGAGGAGACTCCCACCCGACTCCGTAATTACGCCATTGGATACGATCAGCATCAAGCCACCGTCGCCTGGGTTCATGGCGCCCATGACGAACTGCTCAAACCCGCCAGTATCGATGAGTTGGAGTCGGCGCTTCGAACGTTCTTTCTCACGGTCTAACGGACACACCCGGCGACTAAACTCACTCCTTCATTCGGTGCGGCCTCAACAACCAACGAGACGAACACAACAACGGCAAGCACCACCAAAGCAGCAACAAAATGGTTGAGGATACTTCTTGGGGTCCCTCGAACGAAACGTACCGTTACACCGTTGGTTCTGCCCAGGAAAGGCGCGGAACATCGGCCCAGAGGCGTTCTAGGTCATAAAACCGACGGGTTTCTTCAAGGAATAGGTGCACCACAAAACCGCCGAAGTCCATGAGTACCCAATTGGCGTCTTCAAGACCTTCGATGGCGATGGGCCCGGGGCCGCCTGCTCCTTTAACGGCAGCTTCCACGGCATCAGCCAAGAACGCCACCAACCGGTTGTTTGAGGCACTGGCGATAACAAAGGCATCGGTGATGGATAGCGTGTCACCCACATCGAGCACGATCACGTCATCGGCCTTTTTGTCGTCGCAAGCTCGGGCCGCAACTATGGCGAGCTCGGCGATGGTAGCGGTCGAATCGATTCTCGCCGGCCCCTTAGCGCCCACTGGGGCCTTGGACAACAGTCCTGATGGGACCGGGCCGGGGTTTCCAATGAGTTCTTCGATACGACGTTTGGTGTTCAGAACGACTCCTTCACAGGAACGCATTTCACGTTCGGGCCACACTGGGGACCAGCATTAGCGGTACAGATTCTTGCTCACGATCACGTCAATCACGTTCGCCGGGACCAAGAAATCAATCGGACGGCCCTCCGACGCCATTTCGCGGAGCTCGGTTGAGGAGATTTCGAGCGCCGGAACCCGAATGGTGACGCTGCGCCAACCAGGTGCCAATTCCCCACGTTCCGCTTCCCCCGGACGATGTGCCACAGCCAGCGTGCACAATGGCGGAATTTCCTCCCACCGTTTCCAGGTGGTTAAGTCGTCAACGAGGTCTGATCCGATGATCAAAAAGATTTCTCGATTCGGCCCGCCAAGCTGCTCAAGCGTGTCGGCTGTGTAGGAGTTACCGCCTCGGCTGATCTCGAGGTCGCTCGGTTCTAAGCCTGGATACCCCGCACACGCAGCCTCCACCATGGCCATCCGCGCCCCAGCATCGGAAACATGACGCTGGTGCGCTTTCTGCCAGGGAACGTTGGCCACCATCAGCAACACCCGATCGAGCCCCAGCTGATGTTTTGCCGCTGTGGCTACCGCCAGATGCGCCACATGGATCGGATCAAACGTTCCACCCAACAACCCAATCCGCTCAGGCCGTTGTTTGCCCTCTACGGGTTCGGAACCGTTGACGGGCGAAGAAGCCGCTGACTCAGAACTAACCACGCCACTCATCTTTGCCGATCTTGAGCAGGGGCTTCACCAGAACTGCTCCGGGCGCGTTATTCAACCGACAGAAAAACCGACGGACCGTGTAGTGGTTTCCTTAAAAGAGCCATCAACGACGACGGCTTTCAGCGTGAATGGCCCAGAACCCCATCCCTGCGCATTAAACGTCAGAGGGTCCGCCGGTGTTATGTCCGATCCAATGGGGATGTTGTTTACAAACTCAATCGACACGAGCGACATTGGTTGGATCGTCGATCTTCATCTGCACCGCGGGCCCACTCACCGAATTGTTCACCGGGCTAATTTCCTCAACTGCTATTCAGAATGAACTTGCTAAGCGGCCAGGTTTTGTTTTCCGGTCAATGACATCGGGGTTGATCCGATTGCCGATCGAGCGGGCTTTTGCCAAGTCACGACGAGGTTCACCATGAGCAGTTCCTCATCGGAATATTCGCTCAGTTCGCCACTCTTTCTGAGTTCCACAAGCGCGTTGGCGAATTCT
>JAYTWN010000398.1:0-3504 GCA_043743435.1 Acidimicrobiia bacterium | reverse complement strand
GTTCGGCCTGGGTGATCGAGGTAATCGATCCTGCTCCGGTGATGCTGGTTATTCCGGTCGTTGTCATCGTTTGGCCTCAGTGCTTGGTGGTGCTCGGTCGTGCTTCGTTCTTGTTTTGCTTTTGCTTGTCCTGGCGTTCGCCTCGTAGACAAACGAAACCGCAGGGTTACGACGATGCCACGTTTCTGGGTCCTACGTTCGGCAATTGCCGTAGTTCGGGGGTTAAATTCTTCGGCGGGCCCGCAAAGGCCCGCCGCAGTATGCGTTCACATCAGGGTTTGCCCTAAACGGCGAACCCGGTTAGTCGTGATCGTGACCTTCGTGGTCATCAAGGTCCGCATCGAAATCGTCTTCGTCCACGCCTGCTTCGGCATAATCGGCTGGGGTCACCGCGAGCAGTGCTCGGTCGATCACTTTGCCGTCTGCGTCCACCACGGTGGCGTGCTCACTGATCCAAGTAAGAGCCTTGGACTTGCGGATGTCAGCAGAGAGCATGGGCATTTGGAAGTTGTTTTCCAGATTACGCCGAGCAACTTTTGGCTTCATGTTGAAGCGAGTGGCCAGACGTTCGATTTCGGTGGTGATTTCCTCTTCGGAAACTTCGATCGATTCAGCGGCGGCTACCGCACGCAGGGCCAGGTCGGCTTTGACCGAGTTGATGGCACCTTCGCGAAGTGGGTTGATGAGGTCGTCCATGTTTTGGCCGGTGGCCTGGAGGTACATGTCAACGCTGGCGCCTTGTTGGGCCAAACGATTCCGAAATTCTTGGAGTTCACGCTCTACTTCGGCGTTAACCAGGGAATCTGGCATTTCTTCGTCGACGAGTTCAACGAGGGCTTTGACGGATTCATCCCGTAGGGCCATGTTGGCTTGCACTCGCTTGACCAGGGTCATTCGCTTGGCCATGTCGGCACGGAGATCCGCAATGGTTGAGAATTCCGATGCGCTGGCGGCCCATTCGTCGTTGGCTTCCGGAAGGACTTTTTCGTTGACGGCTTTGACCAGGACGGTGAAGTCGATAGTGGAGTCATCGGTGCTGTCCGGGACGGCTGCTGTGAAGGTGACGGTTTCGCCTGCGGTTACGCCCGTGAGGTTGGTGTCAAGTTCGGGTACGACAGTGCCCGAGCCAACTTCGTAGAGGTAGTCCGTAGCGGTGAGTCCGGGGACTGCTTCCCCGTCGATGGTGCCGTTGACGTCGATGGAGACGTGGTCGCCGGGGTGGGCTTGGCGATCTACCAAGGTGATAGCGGCGAAGGATGAGCGCATGCGGTCAACTTGGGCGTCAACTTCGCTTTCTTCGGCGACGGGTGAGGCCACGGTCACTTGGAGCCCGTCGTAGCCGGGTACTCGAACCGTTGGGCGTACTTCAACTACAGCTTCGAACATGATGGGGCCAGATTCGGCGCCACCGGTGAGGTTCAACTCGGGTGACGAAATGGCGTCAACGTTGGCTTGCACCAGTGCTTTGACGTAGAACTCCGGGAGGCTGTCGTTGAGCGCTGTTTGGCGGGCGTACTCGGAGCCAACACGTTGCTCCAGGATGCGGCGCGGAACCTTGCCCGGACGGAATCCGGGGATACGTACTTCTTGGCCAATCTTTTTAAAGGCGGCATCGAGGGCCCGATCGAACTCGGTTTCCTCTACTTCCACCAAAAGCTTGACGTTATTGCCTTCTTGGGCCTCGATGGTCGTCTTCATACGAGTCGGAGATGTTACTTGCCCTGGGGGCGCCTGTTCGACGTAGACCGCAAAGCCTTTGTCACTTCGTGATGTTTTTTCGTTGACAGAGGCTGAGTTCTTGGGCGTGGCCACGATTTTGTTGATGTGATTGCGGTGGCTGTTAGGCATATCCGATGCGTTTGTGACGGATTGCAACAAGATTCTCTGCGGAAATGAACTGGGAGACGGGGCGGGGTGTTCTACGCTGTTCGTGTAATCAGTTCGTCGGTTTACGGGGCGTAGCGCAGCTTGGTAGCGCACCTGCTTTGGGAGCAGGGGGCCGCAGGTTCAAATCCTGTCGCCCCGACCATCGAACGTTTACACGCCGTACATTGACCAGTTTAGGCTGGTCAAGCAACATGAACAACCTTTGCGGGTGTAGCTCAATGGTAGAGTTCCTGCCTTCCAAGCAGGCCATGCCGGTTCGATCCCGGTCACCCGCTCCACATAAAACCCCTGCTCTGCGGGGGTTTTCTGTTTTTTAACCGGGATGCGACGAAATCAAAGTACTAAAAGGGCTTATGACGCCGGGCCTTTTCCATGGTGCCCATCAGCGATTTCCGCCTACGGTGCCAGCTTCATACTCAGACTTGACGCGCCCTAAACTTGTAATCGAAAGATGTCTTCGTTCGGTAGGGCAAACCCAGGCTCAGGGGCCCCTCAAAGTCGGTGGTGAGCTAGCGCAGTCAAACAGAAGTTGCTTTGTGCGCGTTCAAACCGATCCTCAGCAGCTCCGCGGAATTCACACCGAATCCACCACAAAGTCAGTTCCACTTATACGTGCCCAGAGGGTTAAAGGTGGCTCGGTTTCAAAGACCGATAGCTTGCAAACGTAGAGCTGGGTAAACCCCTGCTGAGCCAAGACCGCATCCCGCCGCTTGAAAGGCTTCATGGCTGGGTTCCGTCGTCAGCGCGTCTTCGTTCAGCACGGCCGAGGAAGCACCGGGGAGGGCGCCGACGAGCCTGCGCCCCGGTAATGCTCCCCCGCTTATTTCGGTAATGGCCACGTTGAGAGGGGTGCCCATGGGGTAATCGCCGACTCCGCTGCGCAGTACTTCACCCACTACCGTACAGACAATGGTGCCCGGAGATTCTTGGGTTCCGAGTTCGCGAAACCACTGTGCGCCATGATGAAGAATGAGCGCCACGTTGGCGAACGTTTCGACGTTGTTGACCAACGCTGGGGCCCTGCCTTGGCCTATAGGTGTGGCGAGTTCTGCAGTTGCGGAAAGAAGCTGTCCTGTTTCTTCCTCACTGAGGCCTCTGCGCCATGGAGGTGTTACACGAGGGAACGGCTGCCTGCTGTTGACCACCTCAAGGAGTGCTGTTTCTTCGCCGAACAGATACGAGCTTGGGCCCCCAAGGATCCGAATCCTAAACACGAGAGGCAATTTTCTTGAGCAGTAGTGGGACCTTGCTGTTCCAATGCCGTGCCGATGTAAATCGAATTTCTATTTCGTTTTAGCCAGCGCCGAGATGGGGCATAGACAATGTATGACTTCAGCTCTTTCCGATACCCTTCCAACACTCCCCTGCGATCTCGATGCACTGAACCCATTGGTTTCTGAGCAAATCATGACGTTGCATCACGGAACACATCATCAGGCCTACGTGAAAGGTGTAAACGAGACGCTGGACAAGCTCTCTGAACTGGACCCTTCAGCTGATCCTTCTCCCCTGCTGCGTTCGTTGCGCTTCAACGTAAGCGGTCACGCCCTCCACAGCCTGTTTTGGAATTCCATGACCCCCAAGGAGAGCGGACTTCCGTCGCTCTCCTTGACCACC
>JAYTWN010000397.1:0-17308 GCA_043743435.1 Acidimicrobiia bacterium | reverse complement strand
ATCGACCGGCGAACCGCAACGCCTTATCTGAAGAGATGGTCGCCAGCATTTTGATGTCGCTGCGTGCCGCAATGGATGACCCGGCGGCCCGCGTGATCCTTCTTACCGGGAACGGGCCGGTCTTTTGTGCAGGCGCCGATCTAAAGGAACGTCGCACGGTTGCGCCTGGTTCCGATGGTGGGCCACCGACGTTTGTGCAAATTTTCCAAGAGATTCAAGGGGCAGCAAAACCAGTGGTCGCCAAGCTCAACGGCAGTGCACTGGCTGGTGGTCTGGGACTGTGCTGTAGCTGCGACCTCGTGATCGCCCCTGAGACCGCGATGTTTGGTTTCACTGAGGTTCGCATTGGCGTAGCCCCAGCCATCATCAGTGTGGTGTGTCTCCCCCGTTTACGTCACGCCGACGCCGCGGAACTGTTTCTCACCGGGGAACGCATTGGCGCTGCGGAGGCTCTACGGGTTGGGTTGATCAACCGTTGTGTTCCTACCGATCAGGTCGAGACCACCACCAACGAGCTGGTTCGTCGACTTCTTCTTGGTGGGCCCGAAGCGATCGCCGCTACGAAAAAGCTACTTCGCGACGTTCCGCAGATCCCCACCCAAGGCGAAGCGTTCGCCGTGATGGCGAAACTGTCCGGTCAATTGTTTGCGAGCGCCGAAGCCGCCGAGGGCATGGGAGCATTCGCCCAAAAACGCCAACCTTCCTGGGCGCCCGTCCAATAGCTTCTTGGACCTTTGGGCGCAGGACAATTGCTTCCTGCACTTGCGTCAAGCGTCGCAACCGCAGGCAACCTCTGTGCGATCATCTGCGTGCTGGGTTCCTGAGCTAGGCGATTGCCACGTTTCGTTTGGGTGCCGTTGAGGTGATGGTGCCGGAGACGAGCCCATCGAGGGAACGGGTCAGCGCACCAACCAGAAGAGCGATCATCACGGTCGGGTGGCCAGGAGCGCATCAATGGCGGCGGCGCTTGGAAGTGAAGGCTGCGCGCCGGCAACGGTGCAAGCCAACGCTCCCGCAGCATTGCCTCTCGTTAGGGCAACGCCATAAAATGAACCCTCGGCCAATGACGCAGCGAACGCCCCGGCGAAGGCATCGCCAGCTGCCGTTGAATCGACCACCTCCACGGGAAATGCCGCGCAGTGCAATGTTGTCCCGTTAGCGAATCGAACGGTACTTCCGCCCACACCTTCAGTACGTATACGTATGATTTGCGAAGTTTGCGCACGGTCGTGGAGTTGGTCGAACAGTTCGTTTTCGGTTTCGTTGGCGATCAATACATCGGTGACAGCCAAGAGCTCGGCGGGAAGGGCCAGGGTTGGTGCTGGGGCTAGGTTCAAAACGGTGATCGCGCCGTTGGCATGAGCGTCGACAAAGGAGCGGGTCACGGCAGCAACCGGTACTTCGAGTTGCGCAAGTACTACTTGGGCTGAGGAGAACATTCCGGCATCGGTAGCGTCGCCCACGTGCACGTCTCGCAGGGTTCCGTTTGCGCCCGGCACAACCACGATGGTGTTTTCTCCGGCATCGGAAACCACGATGAGCGCCGTGCCCGTGGGGTCATGCTTGCAGGTCTTGACAAACGAGATGTCGATGCCATCAGCGGCCAGGGCACCCACGAGTTCGCGCCCCGTAGCATCTAGACCAATCCGTCCAATCATGGAGACCTTGACTCCGGCACGAGCTGCTGCGACGGCCTGATTGGCACCCTTGCCACCCCCAAACGTAGCCAGTCCGGTTCCCAGCAACGTCTCTCCAGGTATGGGGTGACGCGAGGCCCGAACCACAATGTCGGAGTTGATACTCCCCACCACCACGACATGAGCTTTCGATGCGGTTTGTGCATTCCCGATGATGAAAGGATGAGGATCGCTCCGTGGATGTTCCGCTGCTACTTCCGTTGCTGCCATGACGAACGACGGTACTCCACAAGGCAGGCACGACACAGGAACTGTCGCCCAGTCCTTCGACGCACGTGCAGTAGGACAAGCTACCGAAACAACATTGCGAAAACGGTGATCTTGGACACAAAACCGTGCAAAGGTCGTTGTGTTCGATCACTATTCGATTCATCGGTAGGTGTTCTACCGAACAAGGAGACGCACGTGTCCAATACCCCAAACTTCAATATCCCTAAAATGAATGTTCCGCAGTTCAAGAAACCCAAACGCCTCGGTGGCCTCATCGGTCTCGGTGTGCTCGCCCTCATTGCCGTGAACGTGCTTTCGAGCGCCTTCGTGAGCGTTGATGCCAATGAAATCGGCGTAAAAATCATCCGCGGCAAAATCGATGGGACCCTAGGGCCCGGCTGGCACCTCATTTCACCAATTGGTAGCCGAGTCGAGCGCTTCTCCACCCGAATCCAGCAAACGTCGATGTTACGTAACCCTGCTGAAGGTGACCGAACCGGCGATGATTCGGTCGAGGTTGCGTCATCAGAAGGTGCCGTGATGAATGTTGATGTCACCATCAACTACCGCGTGAACAAAAAGCTCTTGGTGAACTTGTTTCAAACCATCAAGAGCGAAGATGATTTATTGCAACGCATCGTTCGTCCCGGTGTGCGCTCCGTAGTGCGTGACGTGTTGGCTTCCTTCAAAGCAAAAGATGCCCGTACTTCACGACGAGGCGAAATCCAGGGCCTGGTGGCCAGCAGACTGAATGCCAAGTTCCAAAAGCAAGGTATTGACGTTGAATCCATCGATATTCGCGACATTTACCTGCCCGAGAATATTCAGGCACAGGTCAATGAGTCCATCGCCGCTGAGGCTGCCAATCAACGAGTAGCTATTCAGCGGAAGCAAAAAGAAACGGAAGCGGAAACGGCACGTCTTGTGGCCGAGACGGCCGCCGCACAGGCTCGCATCGAAGCACAGGGTAAAGCCGACGCACAACGTATTGAGGCCCAGGCACAAGCCGATTCGAACCGCAAGATTGCTGAGTCGCTCACTCCTGGGCTCATCCAGCTCCGCCAAATTGAAGCGGTGTACAAGAACGGCAACCAGATTTACTTCCTACCCCAAGGTGCCAGCCCCAACGTGTTCCTCACCCCGACCAACAACGTTGGAACTCCGTCGCCCTCAGCTTCGGATCAGGCCGCGGCTGGAGCAATTGCTACCAATCCGTAACGCTGACTTCAGAGAAGTACCTAACCCTGCGCGTGTTGGCAACTTTTAAGCGCGCAGAGAAACTTCTTTTCCGAAACGCAGCACAGAATGAACGTGGGGTCGGGCCAAAGCCCGGCCCCACGTATTGTTTGTTGCCGCAGGCGTTGCAGCTCCCAGGCGGCTCAGTGCCTAAACCGAACTCATTGCCTAAACCGAACTCAGTGTCTCAGCCGAACTCAGTGTCTCAGCCGAACTCATTGCCTATACCGAACTAAGTGTCTCAGCCGAACTCAGTGCCCAAGACCTAACGGTTGCGTGGCGACTGAGGTTTCGTTGCTCAGCCCACCGGGCCGAGCCAGGGTTCGATCGCCACCCCAAAGCTGACGAAGCAAGACTTGCATCATGTCTTGACCAAAGTACCGAATGGCCATGACGTTGGCAGGATCAAGCTCGGCGCTGTTACGACGGATTTGAAGGTCATAGGCCGCCAATGCTGCTTGTTCTGCCTCGGGCGTATCGGTTGCTTCGTCGAGCCAGCCCAGCCAGCGGGTGAGTTCGTCGTGCGCCAACGCCGATACCAGCGCAACGTTTTTAGAGGTCCGGTCAAGCAATCCACAGAACGCATTTTCTGAAAGGACCTGGCGAATGTACAGCGCACGGCTGGTGAACACTTTCAAGCCCGGTGTTTCCCGGAAGGCCAGCCACTTGGCATTGACCGGCTCATAGTACGCGCGCAGTGCATCGATATCGAGGCGCAGATCGCTGCGGGGCATGTAATCAACGAGAAAGAACAAGTCGGGCATGGTGCCAAAGGCAAATGCCAAGTGCGGAACCTTCACATGCGGGCCAAGCCAGAGCGTGAGGTGCATGTTGGAAAACCCAAATGCGGGATTGCCAATATTGGATTGCACCATCCAATCGATTTCTTGACCCACCCAGGTGGTCATATGTCCGCGAGGTCCGGGAACGCCGGGTGCAGATTCATACACGTCATAGGGAATCGATGATGGATCGCGCATCAAGGTAAACCGCTCATCAATACGCGCACGTAGCTCGCTAACCAGGCCCCACAGTGCTTCAAAGGTAGGGACGGTGTCGATCGGTCCTGCCGCGTCGACAAGCTCGTCGACGGTACGGAGGTTTTCATTGGCCATAACCGGATCCTTCAATTAGTAAGCAGGCATATTACATGTGGAATTTTCTGAAAGCAGGACTACTCATCCGAACAAGAACTACAACGTGGCCTTGGCATCACGAAGCAGCTCTTGAATACGTCCGCTTACTTGTTGTCCTACGAGGCGGTCCACGAGCGCCCAAACGGGATCAACTTCGGGGCTAAAGATGTTGGCTCGCAAACTTTCGTCTCGATCGGCAATGGCTTGGGGCGTCATCGTCGGCGCAGTGGCAGCTGGGACCCCCGCGGCAACCATGGACAACCAATGATCCCGATAGGCATCGACCACAACACCCACACCCAGGAACGCTTCGGAGGTGGCACGGTTGGCCAGCATCCACGGCGACATGACCGACCACTGCCGACGCTTAACATTGGCCCGCTCCATACCGGGGATAGCTTGGGCCTGTTCCCATGCGTTGGTAACCGGAACGAAACAGTGATCCACGTAGACAATGTTGGTGGAGAGTTCCACTCGTGGGGTGAAGTCCAGATGAAACGCATGCCCCTCGCCAGAGTCCACTGCATCCAGGGTGAAATGTGGAGTCAGCGAGGACGGATCAGCAAACGCGTACAACATGTGTGAGTCAAGCCCGAAAGCTGGAACCACCAAAGACACAAAAACCACGCGGATTTCAGGTCCAGAAGGATTCCGTTCAAAAATCCGGATGGAACCTACCGATGCTGGGCCCATTTGACCCACAAGCGTTTGGTAAGGCTCCTCCTCGACCGAATGTTTTTCGACCAAGCCCAGAGGTTCGGTTATTCCCTTTAGGGTCCGCTGGGCTAAATCGTAGGCCAAGCGTGGCACGTCGGCACTATCCATAACCAACTCCTACTGTCCTGCGACCGGAACGCGATTCGCATCGCTTGGGGCACCATGCGCATTCGAACCGTCAGCAACGTCCTCCTGGTGGTGTTCCTGGTGGTGTTCCTGACTGTGTTCCTGACTGTGTTCCTGACTGTGTTCCTGACTGTGTTCCCGGTTGTGTTCCTGGCTTTGTTCCTGGCTGGAATCGTGCGAGTTCGGTGCAGCTTTTGACCCTGAGCCCACAACGGCTTCGCGTTTTCCGAACACCCATTGCTGCGAAGCGTCGGCGCGTGGTGAAGGTGATGGAACCAGGGACACTTTGGTTTTCGGTTCCCACTCAGCTAGGCGATTTCCCGCTTCCGTTTGGGCCACACGCCAACGGCGAAATGCCAGCTGCACGGCATCAGATTTTACGTGCAACTCAGCATTGATATCAGCCGGAACCAAGCGCGGCTTCTGGCTTTCCACCGTGTCTTTGTCTTCCAAGAAGATTTTCATGGTCCGCTTGATCGAGTCTTTATCGGCCCAGCCCCCAGTGAAGAACGAACGCAGCATGATGAACTTCGAAATAGTGGTGTGCTCATCAACTGGCACCGCTGCGGTGTAAATCAACATCTGCCCGATCGAGAGATTCACTTCGAGCAAGGAAACGTTGGGAAAGAACAAACCGGTTCTGGTTTTTACCGGTGGCCGTTCTTTGTTCTTCATCAGCACACCCCAGATGCCCTTTGGTGGTGGTGGCTCAAGATTTACCGTGGCGATGGCGGAATGTCCAGCGTTGCCTTCAATGGTGAAGTCTTCGATTTCAGGTTTGTCTCGGTTGCCAAACGAGGTGTAGTGCACGTACGGCGTGTGGGCAATGTCGACGGCATTCTCCAACACGCGTTCCCAGTTGGCATTCCACGTGAAGTCCCCAATAACGGCCCGATATCCGGCCTTGGTTGCGCCGGCGACTTGATCGAGGTAGGGCAGCTCAGGAATGAAGGCGTCGCCGGATTGATCGTCACCGAGGAAGACCCAAACAAACCCATACTTTTCTGCGACGGGATAGGAATCTATGCGCGCTTTTTTTGTGATGGGCGTCCCTGGCGGATTGGCAGGAATCTCGGTACATGCACCCGTTGGGTCAAATTTCCAGCCGTGATAGGGACATTGGATGCAGCCTTCAACGACTCGTCCAAGCGCTAACGAGGCACCACGGTGTGGGCAGACGTCGGCTTGGGCTACGAGCTTGCCGCCGGAGCGGTAGATGACCAGATCCTGCGAGCAAAGCTTCACCGCGTGCGGGGCATCGGTTATCAAGCTGCCGTGTTCAACGGCGTACCACTGGTTCTTAAACATTTGGACCCTCAGTTGCTAGAACGATGCGGACTACGAATGGAACAGTGTTCCGCAAGGCGAAACTACCGCAAACTACGGACAATCGCCAGGGACCAAAAATTGCTCACGACTTCCGCTTCCCTGCACTAGGCGCAGTTCGGAGTCAATGTGGAGTCGATCTTGGCCACCGTATCGAGGGATCGAATGACTTGCTCAATGGAGTTCACTGCTGCTGGGTCGAGAGATCGTGCGGCGTTGGAGCGAAACTTGAGTGCCAGTTCGTCGCCCGAAAGAGGGTTTTCGGGACCTCCACGGTTGACGTTGACTCGTCGTTCGATGGTGGTGCCACCCTTGGTAATGACGCGCAGAACCGCAGGGAACTGGTGGGGAAAAATAGCGGTGCACTGATCATCCGCCACCACTCGCACTTTGCCGACGAGGGCCATAAACGTTTCGTCATGCAGTTTTGCGTCAGTGAAATCATCGAGATAAACGCCGAGTCCTCCACCTCCTGTGAACGCGGTGGCTACCGTGAACGGTCCGGAAAACTTGCCGTGGTAGCCCGATTTCGGACGGATCTTGTCTTCGTACGGCTCGCCAATGGACCGCACGGTGGGAGCCGGAACACCGAGTTCAACGCTGGCAATATCGGCAGGGTCAAGACCCTCTGCGCGCATAGTCATGGCGGCATCGATACCGGCGTGGGTGAAATGGTTCGAAGGGTAGGGCTTATAAAACGTGCGAAGCAGCTCCCATCGAGTCCCCAACCCTTCAGTAATGGCTTGCTCGTTGAGGAAGGAGCGAGAAAGTGCCTCGAACAAACCAAAACGACCCTCAAGGCCCGTTGGCGGTCCGGTTAGTCCGGCACAGGCCATTTGTGCCGCAGTGATTCCGCCATGCGCAGCCCAACCACAGTGAATGCGCTTCACGGTGCCACCAGTGCGGTTTGCCTCGATGATTCCGGCTCCCATTGAGCAGGCGATAGCCATGGCGTTGGTGATCGCTTCGGCATCACCGCCCAGCAACATGGTGGCCGTCGCAGCTGCACCGATGGTTCCGCAGATGCTGGTGGCGTGAAGGCCGTGCTCAAAGAACACCGAGTTGGCGATTTCTTCCCGATAGCTGGCCATGCCGATGCGGTTGCAAATCTCGTCGCCAACGGCGATCGCCGCGATCATGGCTGAGCCCGATGCCCCAACCATTTGGGCCACGGCAAGCGCCGCAGGAACGATCGAGGCACTGGGATGCAACACGCTGGGCAGGTGCGTGTCATCGAAATCGAGTGCGTGGGCCAAGGTGCCATTGACAAGGGCGGCGGAAACGGCTGGCACCGCACGGGTGAGACCAACGGCGTGGGCTTGAGCGGAGCCTCCCCAAGAGCCGACAAGTTCCTGCACGATGGTTCCTGGTGCGGGGCCGTCACCTTCGAGTGATCCGTGCGCTGCGGCCATGTTGCCCACGACATCGAGCACTCGGCCCTTTACATCGGCGACGACTTCTGGAGTTAGTCCATTGCTAGCTATGTCGTTGGCAAAGCGGCCCAGCGTTTGGAGCAACGTTGCGTTGGTTGACATCGTTGAACTCGTTGGCATTGTTGACATCGTTAGGAGCCGTTAGAAAACGACAGCGATGGGACGAACCGGTGAGCCAGTGGCGCCGACAAGCTTCAACGGGGTCAGCACCAAGAGAAACTCTGAAACACCAGCATCGGCCAGTTCATGAAGGCGCAGCGTTTCGATGATGTTGATGCCAGCATCAACGAGCAGCGCCCGATGGACAGGCAACGTGGCGTGTCCGGCACCGGGCTGGATTTGTTCAAAGGCAATGGTTTCACCGCCAGCCATAGCCACACCGTGTCGCACAATCCACTCCCCTGCGGTAGCGTCAGGTCCGGGAGCCCCACCCTGTTGGCCTTCGTAGCGGGTCTTATCGTTCCAATGCCTCGACCAACCGGTACCAATGAGCAACGCATCATCTGGGTTTACGGTTACGTTTTGGCGCGCACACGCAGCATCAAGATCCGCAGCGGTAACGGCCTCGCCCGGCTCCATAGTGTCGACGCCGCGAAGGGCAGCAATATCGAGAAAGACACCACGTCCTACGAAAGGCTCGATGGACTCCACCCCAAATTTCGTAAAACCTTTGGCGGTAGTCACACTGGCCGCCTCAACCCCGTCGTGCAGACACAAGTCGTGGCTCACATGACACAGCGCATCGATATGGGTACCTACGTGTAGGCCGGTAACGAGAAGATCGTTGGCGGCTGAACCACCATCAGCGCGCATAACATCGCCGTGTCGACGAATAAGCGAGTGCTGAAAGGCCGGGTGATTGGGCGATTGGGGCATGCCCACGGCAAAGGGTTGGGCCAAATCGAAACGTTTCGCCCCTTTCAGATAAGTGAACAAACCGTTCAAACCGTTCAAATTGTTGTCGCCGTGCACGACATTGCTCATGATCCCACCACTCCTTGTTCAACCAATGAGGCGTGCTCCGCTTCATCGATACCAAGTGCACGGAGTATCTCGTTGTTGTCGGCACCGACCGGCCGCCCAGCCCAGCGGATAGACCCAGGAGTTTCCGACATGCGATACAACACGTTCTGCATGCGAACCTCGCCAAGCTCTGGGTCGGCGACTCTGGTGATGGTGTCGAGCGCGGCGAATTGCGGGTCCGCAAAAATGTCTCGCACATCGTAGATGGGAGCGACGGCGGCATCAGCAGCATCGAACTCGGCCAGTACCTCCGGTTGGTTGCGCTCCGCTATCCAGGCGGCCACATACCCGTCGAGCAGCTCGGCACGTTTGGCTCGTTCAGCCCCTGATCCAAACCAGGGCTCGTCAATCACTTCGGGATGGCCAACCATGCGCAACACCCGTTCGGCGATCGAGGTGGTGCTGGTAGAAATCGCCACCCATTTGCCGTCGAGACATTGGTAGGTGTTGCGGGGGGCGTTGTTGGCGGAGCGATTGCCGGAGCGTTCCTGCACGGTTCCCAGCTGATCGTAAATCGTGGGTTGGGCGCCCAGCAGGGTCAAGATGGGTTCGATGATGGCCAGGTCAATGATTTGCCCGCGTCGTTTCGCCGCTTCGTGTGGTGCTTCTGTTGGTGCTTCTGTTGGTGCTTCGTCGGCTGAGGGAGGCGTGGCATCTCGGGCGTACAGCGCAATCATGATGGCACTCGACAAGCTAAGCGCGCTTATTCCATCGGCAAGACCGAACGGTGGCAACGTCGGAGGCCCATCAGGTTCACCGGTAATGGCGGCGAACCCACTCATGGCTTCAGCCAACGTGCCAAACCCCGGGCGATGACTCGACGGACCAAACTGTCCAAATCCAGTCACTCTGGCCATGACCAATCGGGGGTTTACGGTAAACAGCACGTCGGGCCCCAAACCCCATTTTTCAAACGTACCGGGACGAAAATTCTCAATGACAACGTCGGCCGTGGCCACCAGTTTGAGGAACACTTCTCGACCGGCGGGTGACCCGAGATACAGCGACAGGCAGCGCTTGTTCCGCGACAGCATTTTCCACCACAAACCCACTCCATCTTTTGAAGGACCGTGGGTTCGGGCCGGATCACCGCGAGGGTGTTCGATTTTGATGATATCGGCCCCAAAGTCGCCGAGCATGGTTGCCGCTAGTGGACCGGCGAACAGCGTGGCGCAATCGAGGATCCGAAGCCCAGCCAGCGCCGTGGGCTTCGAGACACCAGCACCAACAACAATACCGGAGACCTCAGCTGCGCCAGTTTGTGGTGAAGAGAGCGTGCTTAGGATCCCGTCAGTCATTCGATTCCTCGCATCAAGAGCCAGTGTAGTTCTGTACCGCTGGGCGGTACACGGTTACGCTGTGCGGAACAGCACTTCTTGTTTGATTTCGGCGAATCTTCCCGTTCACCGGAACAAGAACAGGTCTTTGCTGTAGTTCGGTCCTCGGGCTGCAGCATCCGAACAGCTCGATCAGTACAAACAACGCGAAAGGTGCAACCCGTGGGCTCTCAGGTTTTGGCGGTCTTCAATAGCTACGAGGCCATGAAGGCGTTTCACGTTTCGCTGATTGGCCTGTGGATTGGGGCCGATGTCGGTACCAACCTGTCGTTCCGGCGCATGATCGACGCTTCGCTCCCCATACCGACCCGCCTCGCCATGGCCAAGTTGTTTGCGGTTCTTGATCAAGGGCCCCGCTTCGCCCTGGTCATTATGTTGATGCTCGGAATCACCATGACCCACAACGGTGGATGGGGCTTCGACGGTTCCTATGGCGGCCCCCTTGCCCTGGCTGCGGCATTGATAGGGATTGCCTGGGTCGCTGGCGTGGCCTACCAACATTGGGCAGCCCATCCTCCAGCCGGCACCACCCGAACCCCAACCCAACTGCGGGCAGCGACGATCTATCGCAAGGTTGACCTGTACTGGCGAATTGGCGTGACCACGGCCTTGGTAATCGCTGCCGTTGTTTCGCTGTTTTCCGCCTCCGGCCCTATTTCCGCCAAGTGGTTGGCCCTGAAGCTCCTGGGTTTTGCTGGCATCGTGGCTATGGGCGCCTACATCCGGGTCATCCTCCCTCCCATCACCTCAACCTTCGGCGAAATCGTCGGCCAAGGCTCCACTCCAGACCGCGAAGCCCGCCTCCAAGTCGCCTGCGTCCCGGCCATGCGTGCCGTGTGGACCATTTGGATCATCATCGGCCTACTCAGCATCCTCGCCGTCCTAAAACCCTGGATGTAGCGATTCCGTAAAACCTCTTCGCGCCATGGCGGAGCGACTTGTACCTCAGTAACGGAGGTGGAGTTCGAAGCGGATACCGGAGGGGTCAAACAGGACTGCTTGGGCGACCATGCCGGAAGCGGATTCGTAGCTGGTAATTCCGCCGAGGGTCGCACCGAGGGCACAACGCGAAAGCAGCACTGGCCGGAACAACCGCTACGGATCCGCGAACAAAACCAAGTGCCTCCCACAAACCGCATTGGGCTTCCAGGTTGGTGACGGTCAGAACGACGTGGTGGGGGCTGGTCAGCATGGCTTCGATTCAATCGTAAGAACGGTCGTTGGGATGCGCTCAGAAGGGGGATCAAGCACGAGGAGAAAGGTCACGCCGACGGTGATCCAAGTCCAGCAGCAGTGCCTTCAAGGAAAACGGCCCGCAGAAGGTCGGTGCGGGACAGGAGATCTTGCGCCGGACCTTCGAAGCGCACCTCCCCCTTCTCCATAAAATAAGCGCGCTGAGCAATCGAGAGCGCCACATTGACCGATTGTTCCACCAATACCACGGCCGTACCAGCAGCGTTGATCGTACGGACCATTTCCAACAGATCACCAACGATCACAGGTGCCAACCCGAGGGAGAGCTCGTCGATGGCCAGCAACCGGGGTTGCAGAAGCAGGGCCTTACCCAATGCCAGCATCTGCTGCTCGCCACCGGACAGGGTGCTGGCCAGTTGGTCTCGTCGGTCAAACAGTTTTGGGAACGCGGCAAATGTGGCGTCGATCCCCCGATCAACCGCACCGGTTTCACGGCCAATGGTGTAGCCATACAACCGCAAATTCTCCGCTACCGACAGTGGCCCAAACACCGCCTTCCCGCCAGGAATTTGGGCGATCCCCAAAGGCACTCTGCGCTCGGCGTCAATGAAAGTGATGTCTGATCCGTAGAGCCGAACCGTTCCTCTTTGCGGAAGCGCCAAACCGGAAATGACTCGCAGCAACGTGGATTTGCCGGCACCGTTAGTCCCCAGCAACGCCACGATTTCGCCATCGTCAACGGTGAAGTCAACGTCGAACAGGACCTGAACCGTGCCATAAGAAAAGTTGATGTTTCGTGCAGAGAGCAGAGGGAGATGCGCTCCGGATTGCCGTTCAACTTTGCGTTCTTCTTCCTCGATCAGCGCCTCGACGGTGGCATTGAGATCATCTTCGACCAATGAGGCGGCGCTCGCCATCAAGCGGCCAGCAATGAGCCCCGGTGGAATAGCCATGCAGATGGCCGCGGCGGTTCCGAATCGTCGGTCAATGGCACCAAACAAGAAGATGCCACCGATGCCGCCGATACCCGCCGCGAACAACCCAGCCAACGCTGTGGCATAGGGACGCAAACGAGTAGGCAACACCGAAAGTTGCGCTGCATCGAGCAACGGATACACCAAAGAAAATGCCCCGAAACCCAGTGCCATCAACATGGCCATCACGCCAAAGAGCCCCGACGGAATGAACACCGAAATACCAATCAACACCACGCCAATCGAGATCGTCCGCCCGGCCAGGACCAACAATTTTCCCGGCGCCGCTTGAAACAGTGACTCTGCTCGGCGTGAGATCAACAACAGTACGACGATGGAGCCCAACGGAAACAGCGGCAAAAACAGTGCCCGCCCGGTGGCATCTAAGCCCCAGCGTTCCTCGAGAAAGTACGAAACGTAGGTGACGAGTGGTGTGATAAGAGCCGATAGGCGGGTGCTCAATCAAACACAGCAGAATGTTTTTCCGACGGCGTCAAGCCGGACGGCAAAACCCCGCAGCTCTCACCTCCGCCTATCGGCGCGGCCTAGTAGTCGCGAAACTGTTCTTCGATGGTGCGGATCTCGGGAAGTCCAATAAAATCAAGGAACTCATCGAATCCCGACATTTGCTCAGCCGCGTGTACTGGAGTGCCATGTTCCTTAATTGAGGCAAGCAATGTACGCATAGCTTTCGTGGCAGTAAAGAGCATGCCGATTGGGAAAATGAGGATCTTGAATCCCATGTCCGCAATCTGCGCTTGGGTTAACGGTGGGGTTTTGCCACCCTCGGCCCAGTTGAAGAACAACGGAATACCTCGGAAGGTTTCTGCCACTCGCTCGATTTCTACCTCATTGAGTAAGGCTTCGATGAACAACACATCAGCCCCGGCATCACGGAACATACGTGCACGTTCGATTGCCGCGTCGAGACCGTCAGTGGCGCGAGAATCGGTTCGGCCGATGATGACAAAATCATCGTTATAGCGGGCGGCAACAGCGGCGGCAATCTTCTTGGTTGCTTCTGCAGCCGACACTACGGCTTTGCCTGCCATGTGCCCGCACTTCTTAGGCATCACCTGATCTTCAAGTTGAATGGCCGATATTCCGGCACGTTCATACTCGTGCACCGTTCGCACCACGTTGATGGCGTTGCCGTAGCCGGTATCCCCGTCGGCAATAAGGGGCAGGCCAATTGCTCCAACGATGCGTCGACCGTTGTCGACCATTTCGTTCATGGTTAGCAACCCAACATCAGGGCGCCCGAGGTAGCCCGATGCAGTCCCGAAGCCCGTCATATAGCAAGCATCAAATCCTGCTTCCTCCACTAAGCGCGCAGATAACGCGTCGTAACAGCCCGGCGCCACAACCAAGCCAGGACGGGCCATGAGTTCACGTAAGCGAACGGGGCCCGCATTGCGTCCGTTGAGAAGGTCCACTGTTGTTCCTCGAATCTGTCGTTTTCGTGAAGCGTATTGCTCATGGTTTGTGTTTAGGGTTTGTGTTTAGGGTGTGGGTGTGGGCTTGGTTTGGATTTGCGTTGGGTTGCCTTATCCACCATCGCACCCAATGTTCAACGAACACCCGAATAACCGAGCTACCAAAATTGCGTGCCCTCGGAAGAATCGGGCTGGGGGTCTACTTTTCATCATGCAATGTAATGGCGATAAAGCCTTCCGGGTTCGCCGGTTTGCGTTTCAGTTTTTCCACCAACGACCCACCCAGCGTAAACAGCCGCTTTTTCCAGCCATACTTTTTGTTCAACAAACCGTGAACGATTGGGCCCTGCGAATCGGGCAGCAACTCAGCAGTGGCTGGCAACTGTGGGCCAACATGCTTGCCCTTCATGGTGCACGCAGCGACGGCAACCCTCGAGGAATTGCGGATTCGTTTGATCTTGCCGGAAGAACCATCGCCGTACACGACCATCCGACCGGCCTCATCAATCGCAAACCAAACCGGAGTAGAAACCGGTGTTCCGTTCTTTCGGTACGTCACTAAATCGATGTACTGCGCATCTACCAACCATTGAGGTGCCTTCATGCTCTCAACGGTAGCGGCCCAACCCACCTGTGAAACGCCGTCCCAAAAGATTCAACGCGCAATCAGAGGAGCCATGACCCCCATCGCGAGTACCCCGCTACCGAACAGGTGCTCCGGTCCGCACTTGCCGGTCAGGTGAAGCACCAACCGATGGGTCTCGAAGCCAAGCAGAGTTGGGCCCATCGGCGTTAGATGCAGGTGCTCCGATCCGCTTATCGCTACCGACGCAGCGGGCGCTCCTCAAGAGAAAGCGCTAGACCCAATCCCAGGAGTGCGACCAAAGCCGAACCCAGGTAGACCCGGCCGGTAGCTACCGTCAGCGCCTCAGCAATTCCCGATCGTAGGCCGACGGGAAGTGCACGAATCTTCTCTGGACGCTTAATCAAACTGGTGATCGGCGTACCTTTGGGAATTGCACTGGCGGGCACACGGCGGCGAAGCTCGCTCACCACGGTCGTGGCATGCAGCGTGCCAAAGAGCGCCAAACACATGGACCCCCCAAGGGATCGCAACGACGTGAGTGCCGCCGTAGCTACGCCGATTTCGCTGTGCTCGATGGCGTTTTGCGAAGCGATGCTGGTGGTGGTGAAGGTTGTTCCGATGCCCAGTCCAGTGAGAAACATGGGCAGCACCAGCCAAAGATAGGAACCCGTAAGCGAGATTTGCGAAAGCGCCAACGAACCGAACAACGCCAAACTTAAGGTGATGACCGGGTATCGCTTGTACTGTCCGGTTCGAGCTATTTCACGGCCCAAAAAACCTGAGCCCAACATCACGCCCATCATGATCGGAACCAACAGCAAACCGGCCTGGGTAGCACTGCGAAATTGGGCAGACTGAAAGAACAACGGCAAAAAGGCTTGGGTTCCATACGACATTCCCCCGGCGCAAAAGCCCATGGCGGCGGCCGTCGCGTAAATCCGGTTCCGAAACAGATGGAGTGGAATAATGGGCTCGGAAGCTCGCCTCTCCTGCCACAGAAAACCGATAAGTGCACATATCGCTACGCCGAAGGCCACGGCAACGGGCGCTCGAAGCCATCCATGTTTGCCACTCTCCAAACCCACCACCAATGTGCCCAAGGTCAGCGCCAGTAAGGCTGCTCCCGCATAGTCGATGGAAGCCTGTCGGCGTTTGGCGGGAAGTTTCAGAGTGGCCATAATGGCGGCAATGGCCACCAAACCGACGGGGATGTTGATGAGGAAGATCCATTGCCAGGCAAAGCGCTGAATCATGAAACCGCCAACCAAGGGCCCGGCCACACCACTCACCACGAAAATCGACGTATAAGCCCCCATGTATCGTCCGCGCTCTCGAGGGGAAACGAGGTCTCCAATCACGGCAAAGGTCAGTGCCTGGATCCCTCCCCCACCCATGCCTTGCACCGCACGAGCAATGATCAGCATGGCCATGGAATGAGCCAAAGCACCCAACAAGGAACCGGCTAACAAGATCCAAATAGCTACAAGAACGATACGCCGACGACCGAACAAGTCGCCAAGCTTTCCTAAAATCGGCGTAGCAATCGTCGACGTCAAAATGTACGACGTACTTACCCACGCGAGGGATTCAAAGCCGCCCAAATCCCCCACGATCGTTGGAAGTGCCGTGGCCAAAATGGTGTTGTCGATAGCCGAGAGCACTGTTCCCAGCATCAACGAACCCAGAATGATCCAAACCTGACGGGAACTCAAACCCAACTGGCCTGCGCCTGATGGTTTGACTGCCGGAACGCTGGGTTGTGGTGCAGCATCGGAAGTCACGGAACGATTCGACTACCGCTAGCCCAAATGCGCCAATCCAGGACACAAGTCGCTTCACCCGACCGGCCAAACCACCCGAGTAGCTCCCGTGACGGTATCCCCTCAAGCCCTTTTCGTCCTCGATCGAACTTTTTGCTTCAGTTACTAAAAGTGGTTGCCGATGCACACAAAACCACTGTTAGTACTAATTTAGGAGTCTCTCTTATTCAAATCATCCTCCCGCCATGTTGCCGGCTTTGTTCTAACCGCTTCGATTTTCGCAGCGATGCTTGGCCACGCGCCCGCAGAGGCCAAGGGGAAAGGCGGCGCAAAAGAAGCCGTCGAGTCCGGGTCAAAAGCCAACCCAGAAGCGAACCAGAAGCAAAAGGGAAAGTCCGGCGCCGCCAAGAAGGGTTCCTCCGAAGGAGAGAACGAAACCGACAGCGAGGGCGACAAGGACGGATCTCAAGGCCTCAATCCTGCAGCCGGCACCGCTCCAGTAGTGGGCGCTGCCCCGATCAAAACAAGCGAAGAGGGCACAAAGCCAGTTGGCACGAGGCAAGGTGCTCAAGTCAAGGCAGATCGAGACGCTGCGAAAGCTACCGCGAAGGCCTCGCGAAACACTGCAAAAGCTACGGCACAGGCCGCACGAGAAGCCGCACGAGCCCAAGCTGAAGCCGCACGAAACGCTGCAAACGCGACGGCAAAGGCCTCACGAGAAACCGCTCGAGCCCAAGCTGAAGCCGCCCGCCGCGAAGCACGAGCCCAAGCCGAGGCCGCCCGGAAAGCAGCAGCTCCAGCGGTGCCCGTAGCCCCAGCTGCTCCCGCCCCTACCCCAACTCCTGCTGCCGCCGCTCCCGCTGCCGTCGTGGTTGTAGTTCCAGCAACCCCAACGCCACGATCATTCTCACTGGCTCGTGGGATGACCGACCGACCGTGACGTTGGCAGGCCTGTCCCCAACCGGTGAGTGAAACTCGGTTAGTCGTCGAGGCGGAGAGCGGAGATGAAGGCTTCTTGGGGTACTTCTACCCGCCCAATCGACTTCATCTTTTTCTTGCCCTCCTTTTGCTTGTCGAGCAACTTTCGCTTACGGCTGATGTCGCCGCCGTAGCACTT
>JAYTWN010000396.1:0-4369 GCA_043743435.1 Acidimicrobiia bacterium | reverse complement strand
GGCGAACTGAAGCGGGTCGTGGCGACGCTGCTTCAACTCATTGAAGAATCCGACACCGATTCGCTAATTATCGCCACGACCAACCACTCCGACCTTATGGATGCTGCTCTGTGGCGCCGCTTCGATGAGATCCTGTCGTTTGACTTACCCGGTGCCGAGCTACGAAAGTCACTGGTTTCGATGAAGCTTCGGTCGGTTCGATCAAACGTTGATCTTGACAAAATCGCTGAGCGGCTTGAAGGATCAACCCCTGCGGAGATTGAAGCGGTCGCTTACGATGCGCTCCGGTTGATGGTTCGAAACATCGACCGTGAGGTCACCGACTCCCACGTCGAATACGGACTGAACCGAATGGAGGAGCGACGGCGGACGATCTTAGGCTCCCGGGGATAGCAGACCCAGTAACAACGCCACCAACAATGCTTGTCTTGAAGCGAGTGTTGGAACCAACCAAACGGCGGGCGAACAAAGGTTTCGGACGATCACCCAAGCACGACGACGCAGCAAGCCATGGGCGCAGCGTCGGAGATCAGGCGCGGGCGATCACGTTGAACCACATCGGACGGAAGCCTGTCCTTGGAGTTGATCCTCGGTTAGTTTTCGTGTTGAATTTTCACTCCCAGGTTGACCCCGATGAGCTTCGCCGCGCCGGATTAACGCTTCTTGATGGATCAAACCAGCACGCTGTAGTTGCGTTTGCAGACGATCCGCAATTGGCGATGTTCAACGAACGTTTGCAGGCATACTCAGGTCCTATCCCTGCCGGTCAAGAAAGCTCTCCCTACCAAGCCTTCTTCGATGCAATCGTCACAATGCGTGCCTTTGCAGCTCAGGACCGAATCAGTGATGACTGCCGCTCGTACACCGCAGGGCTAACGGAGCCGGAGGAACTTCGGCTCGACGTTGGCTGCTGGTATCCCGATACCGCTGCCGAGGCAACCGAATGGTTGCGGGACGTCCGCACAGCGGTAGCCAACGCGCAAGGGCGGGTCGCAAGTGCGTACACCAATCATCCTGCGGGATTGCTACTAGCTCGTGTGTATCTACCTTCTGAAGGGCTTCTTGATTTAGCTCAGCTTGATGCGATTTGTTCGATTGATCTTCTTCCAAAGCCTGAACTTCCGAGGGGCCAATTCTACGAAATGGGTGTTGGGGACCTTCCACCAGTTCAGCGGGTTTCGAATCGAAGTCCCATACTTGGGCTTATTGATTCAGGGGTAATGAGTGGCCATCCATTGCTTGCGGGGTCAGTCTTGCAGTCCGAGTCGCTGTCACCCCATATCACCGATGGAGAAGACCGCAATGGCCACGGTACTTTCGTAGCCTCGATCGCTTTGTATGGAAGCCTTGATCAAGAACTAGCTCAGGATGTGCTCACGCCCTATGGGCGCATAGTTTCGGTCGCGGTACTTGATTCGACCAATGAGGTGCCCGACGATTCGCTCTGGGAGTCGGACTTGGCCGAGGCAATCTCGTACTGCGCAGATCAAGGCGCAAAGGTCATCAACTTGTCGATCAACGATCGAAGGGCACCGTTCAAGGGTCCACGACAACACAGCATTTCGGCTATTGTGGATCAGCTCGCTCGATAATTTGGGCTTGTCGTTGTGACTGCTGCAGGAAACACCGCTCCGCTTGACTATCTACCGGCGAAGGTGGCCGATCCCGCCGAGTACCTAGAGCATCTACTGGCCTTTGATCGTGCAGGCATAACAGCACCGGGCACCTCCGCTCTCTCATTGACCGTCGGTGGCGTGGCCGCGACTTTTGCAACCGGGAGCTACGCAAGTACTGAACCCGTCGAAAAAAGCCCACGGGCGACCAGGATGGCCATCAACTATTACGAGGATCGGCCCGGGGGTTGGTGGAGCGCTTAAGCCGGAACTTGTGCAGTCATCTGGCACCACGGGCTTCGATCCAACTCGTCCGTCGGTGATGGACGGTGAACTGAACGTAACTGGAGCTGGCATTGTTCCTGGCCGCCTGTTGACTAAGAACATCGGAACAAGTTTTGCTGCTCCTTTCGTTTCTCGGGTTGCGTTGGCGATACTCGGTCGGTACCCCGAATTTTCTGCCAATCTTGTTCGTGCGCTAATTCTGTTGGGTGCCGAACGACCCTGGGATGGGGCCGAGATTGATGCGGACAGCGAAGCCAAACGCGTTTCAGCTTTGAGACGCCTCATCGGATTCGGATCTACGTCGATTGTCGGGGCGTTGGGTGTTGATGACCATCGTGCCATTTTGGTGGCTGAGGCCGAAATAGATATGGACGCGGTCCACATCTACGAGCTCCCGGTCCCCAGTTCCTACTTCGAGTCCGGCGGGAGCAGAACTCTTGACGTGGCAGTAACCCACGATCCACCTACGAAGGTTCAACGACTGGACTACCTCGGAAACAAGCTCGAGTTCTACGTCGTCAAAGGTATGAGCACCGATCAAGTAGCTGAAACTTTTGCCAAGATGGAATTTGATGACGAACCCGATGGGGCCGCTAGTGACGGCGATGAATCTGAAACCGATCAGACTACCGAGAACAGTGGATCGAAGGAGTCGCCGAAAATAAGCGCACTTGGTTCTAAGCAAATCAAGATGAACATTCCAGTAAAGGTTCTTTCACTTGGCTGCAACCAGCGGGCGAGTCGCACGTTCACTCAACGAGTTCTTGAATCAGAGGCTCCTTGGCACATCGTGATCCGAAGCGTAAATCGGTGGTGTGACGACACAGCGAAACAGGACTACGCCCTTGCGGTTTCGCTTCGACGCGATCCAAATCAGAAAGAAATTCTCGCCGAGTTGGCAGCACAACTACAAGCAATTGTTGAGGTCCGAATTGAGGGTGAGGCAGAAACCGAGATCGAGTTGTAACCCTGATCAGCTCCGAGGCATCCCAGTGGCCCACACTCCGAGGCCAAAAAACACTGAGAACAAAATTGAGAACAAACGCGCAGTCATCAAGGGATTCCATCGGACAGCAACGGTCACTCAAACCGCACCGGCCACCCAATAGCCGCACGGCTCCCGGTCTATAAAGGACACTCGGTGCCACCACCGGATAGCAGCGGATTGTGGGTTCGGTGATGACTTCGGATCAGACGGTTGGGAGTTCGAGTCTCTCCGAGCGCGCAGAGTAAGTGCAGGTCAGAGGGGGTTTCCAAAACCCGACTTGTGCCAGAAAGTCCTCCGCGAGAACTCTTTTGAGAGTATCCGGATGTTCTTAAGATTTTCAGGAGGCCGGAAGGGCCAAAACACGAAGGCGTTTCCCGCGACGCGAAGGGCTGCTACTTCAAGGCTCGCGTCTCTCAAGACATCCTCACCGGCAAGTGGACGCAGGCCACCCGCAGCCGGTTTCAACGCTTCGACCACTACCGAACCCGCATCCTCCTAGCCATCGGCGGCGTCAACTGGAACAACCTCCACCCCGCCCAATTATGAAGAGCCGCTTTAGCGACCAACACCATCAAGGGTTACCAGTCTGATTGGTCAGAGTTCACCGCCTGGTGCACCGCACACGACGTGAACGCTCTACCGGCAGCAAGCACAACCGTCGCACGTTACATATCGACGCTTGCTTCCTACGGTGCCACGATCGGCACAATCAGTCGCCGACTCTCAGCAATGCGTCACGTGTTCACTCGCGCTGGGCACGTCGCGCCACTCAATGATCCATTCGTTGCCTCCGTGTGGGCTGGTATCCGAAACGAGCACGGTGCACCACCAACACAATCAGCAGCGCTTACTCCCCCACTGCTGTGGGACATCATCGATGCAACCCCAACCACGAACAATGACGGCACAGCATCGATCGTTGGATTACGAAACCGGGCCGTGATCCTCGTTGGTTGGTGGGCAGCGCTGCGACGCTCCGAAATTGTTGGTATGGACGTTGAACATTTGACCCTCGACCCAGGCGGCTACCGACTAGCAATCCCTCGATCAAAAACAAATCAGACCGGTATCGAACCAGAGCTAAAAGCACTCCCCCGCAAAAGCGCGAACCGGTGCCCAGTCGCCGCGATCCAGCAATGGTGTCAGGCGTCGAACATTACGACCGGACCGTTATTTCGAGGATTAACCCGAGTTGGCACGCCACGAGCCACACGGATGAACGCGAAAACCGTTGAGCTCATCATGTCCTCAATGCTCAAAAATGCCGGTGTTGATCCACAACCCTTTTCGCCGCACTCACTACGAGCTGGTTTTATCACCACCGCACGCGTCGCCGGGATGGACAACACCGCAATCACGCACCAAACCGATCAACATCCACTCATGTCAATGGCCATGTCAAAGTCTTCTTTAGTGGCCAACTGAAAGTCCTCGTGTTGGGGTTTTGAAGTATCCCTGTGTTGGCCGCCTCGGGCGGTGATTG
>JAYTWN010000395.1:0-16471 GCA_043743435.1 Acidimicrobiia bacterium | reverse complement strand
CGGCGTTGTAGTTCGGCGTTGTAGTTCGGCGTTGTAGTTCGGCGTTGTAGTTCGGCGTTGTAGTGCTCCGACCCATGCCGACCACAGACTTCGGCTCAGCGCCGTTCCTGAATTTCGGGTCCTGTCGGTCGGCAAGAATCGTTGTGTGATTGAACCAGTGTTGCTGTTGCACGGATATGACTCGAAGCCGTCGGCATTGGGGGATGTAGCGGATCGGCTTGGGAGCCGGGCTGAGTTGGTGGCGGGCTTTGACGATCTACCGCTGGAGACGTTTGCTTGGTGGCTCGATGAACTCTCGGTTGAGGCTCGCCAGGACCTCACGGAGTATCTCAATGAGATTGCTCTGGAAGCCGGCCGTGCGCTTGAGGCGTCGAGGGGAACGGGTTTGGCAGGAATGCTTGCATCGAAGACAGCGAGTGCTACCGCATATGCAAACAACGACTCAAATACCGATGCACCTGGAGACGCTGGACTCAGGAACGACAGTTCGGTATCCGTAGTTGGGTTCAGTCAGGGCGCCGCCGCCGCATACAGCTGGCTGCTTGATCCATCACGCCAAACTGCAGTGAACGTGATTGTCGCCGTTGCCGGGTTCCTCCCTGAGCTTGTCGAACATCAACTACGCGAACGTAGTGTTTCGGTTGTCGATCCGAAACCGGTGCACGTTCACGCGATACATCTCAGCGACGATGAGGTTGTTGATGCCATGGTAAGTGAACGTGCTTCTCGTCAGCTGGCAAAGGCGGGCTTTATGGTCACCAACCATCATGTCGACGGATCTCACGCCTGGTCCCCCGCCCTCACCGATCTTGTCAGTCAGTTACTGATTGTCTGAAGATTTGGCATCGTCGCATACCACCCGAGAGCCAGGGGCCGAGCGCCAGTCAAGCGTGTGGTAGCCGGTGAATCTCAGGCGGGTTCGTCATCGTCGATGTGGTTGAACTCGTCGAGGTCGGGGACCCGCAGGGCTGGGAGCCGGTCGATGCGGGTGAGCCATTCACCGAAGGCGGGACTGTCGGGGTCGGAACGGGTCAAGATGTTGATCATCTGCGCGCGTACTAATATTTTGACTCGTTCTGAGCCCCAGCCCATACTTTGCAGGGCCCAGCGTCCGTATGTGTCAGCAAAGGTCGCGAACACAATGGAGGGAACGTGGCGGAACCGCAGCGTCCACCACAACCAGGAAATGTCCAGCAATGGGGTGCCCCATCCAGTCCATTCCCAGTCGAGCAGTGAAGCCAAACGAACCGGTTCTCCCGCGGGAACGAGGGCGAGTCCTCGTCGTCCGGCCAGTTCCCGACCGGCTGCGTGAGCTTGTGGGCCGGTCCATAGGGTGTTGTGCAGTCCAGCGTCGCCATGCACTAGCGCGAGTCCACTGCTGAGGAAGGGCGAGGTGACTGCGTCGACAAATTCGGCAAGTTTTGCTCGATGTAAACCAACCGTTTCGATGACGGGGACAAGGGAACGTAGGCGATCTTCGATAGCGAAATCGGGTTGATGCCCGGTCGGCAGGGGCGCGGAATGCACAGCTTGGAGTTGACGGGCCAGCAGAGTGACGCGCAGTTGAAGTCCAGGCACTTCACGGGTTTGTACGGCACTGAGACCGGGTTCGCCTTCAATGAACTCCAGCACGGTTGCGACCCAATCATCGTCAATGGTGGCTAAAACGGTGGGCGCTTTGATTCCGGTATCAAATCCGTCTGCTTCGATGTCTTCGAGGTGTTTGAGCATAATTTGTTCACGACGAAGATCTGCACGCTTACGATCACTGGCTGTGGCCTTGACCACCACACGAACCCCGTGTTGGGTTGTCGCGGCGAAACTCAGGTTGGAAAATCCGCCGACCGTTGACACAAAATCCCCCAACACACCAACGTTGGGAACTTCGGCGAGACGCGCCAGCAACCCCGCTGGAATCAGTGTGCTCATTCCCATTGGCGACCGTCTTCGAACTCTTCAGGCTCTTCGGATGCTCAGGGCTCTTCGTGCCGTGATCGGCCAACCCGGCCAGTCCGGCGGGCATGACGAGAAACCGCAAGCGCAATCAGTTTGTCCAACAGTTGGGTATAGGACACGCCGGAAGCTTCCCACATTCGGGGATACATCGAAATTGGGGTGAAACCAGGAATCGTGTTGATTTCGTTGATGACCCATCCCCGTCCGGTGCCGCCACGGGAGCCATCATCGAGGAAAAAATCTACGCGACTCATTCCTTCGCAACGCAAGGCTTTGTAGGCGCGCAGAGCAAGTGCTCGACCTTCGGCCATAACTTCAGCGGGCATGGGTGCCGGAATCAGGAACTTTGCAGAATCATCAAGGTACTTATCGTCGTAGTCATAGAACTCAGCGCCCGGCTCGATTTCTCCAGCTATGGAAACTTCAGGGTTTTCATTGCCGAGAACCGCGAACTCGATTTCTCGGCCGTGAATGGTTTCTTCCACCACTACGTAATCATCGAACCCAAAGGCAACTTCGAGCGCATTCTTCAATGATTCAGCGTCGATGGCTTTGCTAACGCCTACTGATGAACCCATGTTCGCTGGCTTCACAAACATGGGGTAGCTCAGTTGTTCCTCAGCCTTGCCAATGAAGGCCGTTTTACTAACCCCGTCGACCACGTCCCATGCGGCGATGGTTAGCCATTTCGCCTGCTGCAGTCCAGCTACAGCAAAGAGTTCTTTTGCTACCCCTTTGTCCATGGCTACGGCAGAGGCCAACACACCGGGGCCGACGTAGGGGACCCCGGCGAGTTCGAGGAGACCTTGCATGGTGCCGTCTTCGCCAAAGGGCCCGTGGAGAATCGGCAGCACTACCGGCAGGCTGGGCGACCCCGATTCGTGAAAACCGGTTGCGACGGCTTGAGCAACGGCAGACTCCTCAAGATTTGTCCCAAGTTCGGACTCCTTGCCCGCCGGAACTTTGTCTGCCGGAATTTTGTCTGCCGGAACTTTAGCTGGAGGTACAGCGTCGAGCACGGCTTCGGCGTAGGTGGTGGTGCCCCCAGCGAGTGCCGGAAGAAGAAACGAGGGATCGACCGACGCTCCAACCGGGTCGACTTGGCGCGGCAGGGTTGCGGGATCTGCACCGTCGGCGATGGACTGAAGATAACTTTGGGCGCTGATGGAAACGACCCAACCACCACTTGGGGTGATCCCGATGGGCACGACGTCGTAGCGAGTTTGATCAATGGATCGCAGAACCGCAACAGCCGAGGTTCGTGAAACATCGTGTTCCGCAGAACGCCCACCGAACAGCACGATCACGGTCTGCTTCTCTGAGGTGTGCACCTGCGGATGGTTTTGGGTTGTGTCAGGGTCGCTCATTGCTTATCCCCCCAGTGCCCGCTGGCCAACCAAAATCGCTCGGATTCCAAGGCCCATGATGAACAGACCACCAAAGCCGTAGAGCAGGTATAAGCGGTGGTGCATCTGCGTACGGTATGCGTAGATGATGCCGACGGCAATGATGCCCACGAAGCCATAGAACAGATGGAACTGCGGTGGCTCGATTTTCTGTTTGTTAACCATCCAAACGCCCAGCATCACCTGGATGAACACGCTGATTTCCACCACCACGGTGAACCACCAAAGCGCTCGACTGCGCAGGGAGGGCCATTTGTGAGCGAGCAATGCCCAAACTCCAGCCATTCCGTTGCCAATAATCATCACCCATGACCAGGCTTTGTGAACCTGTAAAACCGTTGCCAACACGCAACCAATCCTACTAGCCACCTCTGCGGCACAGCGATCCTTTGCTGCTTAGTCTCGGATCGAGATCGACCAAACGGAGTTTTTTGGCCTCTGGTCTGGGCGGAAGGGCAAGTAGCCTGGCTGCGTGCTTCGGATGTCTACCCTTTTTGTTCGTACCCTTCGTGATGATCCTGTGGATGCGGAGGTGCCTAGCCACAAGTTGCTGGTTCGCGCCGGTTATATCCGCCGTGTTGCCCCGGGCATTTACACCTGGCTGCCGTTGGGTTGGAAGGTGCTGCGCAATGTGGAGCGTATCGTCCGCGAAGAGATGGATGCCATGGGCGCTCAGGAAGTGCACTTCCCTGGCCTGCTCCCCCGTGAGCCCTACGAGAAGACCGGTCGGTGGGTTGATTATGGCGACGATTTATTCCGTCTTCAAGATCGCCGTAAGAACGATTACCTTCTCGGCCCAACGCATGAGGAGATGTTCACGCTGTTGGTGAAGGACTTGTATTCGTCGTACAAGGATCTGCCACTTTCGCTCTACCAAATCCAGAACAAGTACCGTGACGAAACCCGTCCGCGTGCTGGCATTTTGCGTGGTCGAGAATTTTTGATGAAGGATTCATACTCTTTTGACATTGATGACACCGGTCTCCAAGCTTCCTACGATGCCCATCGTGCCACCTACATCAAGACCTTTGCGCGCTTAGGACTCGACATTGTTATCGTGTCGGCTACATCGGGCGCGATGGGTGGTTCAGCGAGCGAAGAGTTCCTCAATCCCTGCCCCGTTGGCGAGGACACGTACATTCAGTGTTTGAGCTGTGGGCTTGCGGCCAACGTGGAAGCGGTCAAGGTTGTTCCTCCCGCTCCGATCGCTCTCGATGGGTTAGCAAGCGCACATATCGAGCAGACACCAGATACGCCGACGATTGAGACCCTCGTTGCCGTATTGAATGAGAAGTTCGCTCGCTCGGATCGTGCATGGAGAGCGGCCGACACGTTGAAGAACTTGATTGTCACGTTGCGCTATCCCGACGGCAAAACCGAAACCCTGGCTATTGGTGTGCCCGGTGATCGCGATGTGGATATGAAGCGTCTTGAAGCGCAGATTGCCCCTGCGGTTGTTGAACCGTTCACCGATGAGGATTTCAGCAAAAATCCTGCGTTGATTCGTGGCTACATCGGTCCTACGGGCTTGGGGGAAACTTCAGCTTCGAAGGTCCGTTACCTGGTTGATCCACGCATCGTTGAGGGCTCAGCATGGGTGACTGGCGCAAACATCAAGGGTTGTCACGTAATCGATTTGGTAGCCGGACGCGATTTCGCCGCCGACGGGACCATCGAAGCTGCCGAGGTGAAGGCCGACGATCCCTGCCCAAATTGTGGCGGCGCGTTGTCGATGGCTAAGGGTCTCGAGTTGGGCCACATTTTCCAACTTGGTCGCAAGTATGCCAAGGCGCTTGATCTGACCGTGCTCGATAACAACGGCAAAACCCAAGTCGTTACTATGGGCTCATACGGTATTGGCGTTTCGCGTGCCGTTGCCGCCGTTGCTGAGCAAACCCATGATGAGTTCGGCCTCTGTTGGCCCCGCGCCATCGCGCCAGCCCAAGTCCACATCGTGGCCATGGGCAAGGAGAACAAAGACGTCGAGGTATACGCCGAAAGCACTCGCATCGCTGCAGCCCTGGACGCTGCGGGAATCGAAGTGCTCTTCGATGATCGCAGCGTGTCCCCCGGGATTAAGCACAAGGATGCCGAATTGCTGGGTATGCCTACGATTGTGATAATCGGCAAATCCTTCACCGAGAACGCCATTATCGAAGTCAAAGACCGAAAGACTGGTGAAGAGGCCAAGGTCCCATCAGCTGACGTTGTCGCCCACCTAATTTCGGTTGTTCGAGGCTAGGGCAAGCCCCGGGCGGGCGGTGAGGCTACGGGTTTTGCTCTACGGCCAAACCCAACCCGCAAGCGGGGATATTCCCGAGTTTGGGTTTGGTTTTGAAAATCCAGAGTGCTCGACTGAAGAAGCTGGAGGGGCGGGCAACATCGAGGGTCCCCAATCCGGCAAGAAGCAGATGAAAATGCCAGCTCTCAGACTTCGAGAGCTGGCATTTTGTATGTGTGCTTAGAGCACGAGCCGATAGGCGAGTGCTCAATCAAACACAGCACAATGCTTTTCGCCACGGCGTCAGGCCGGACGGCAAAACCCCGCCAGCTCTCAACTCCGTCTATCGGCGCGGCCTCTTACTGCGAGAGGCCCCACCGGCCAAAGAGCTATTTCAAAATGATCCGATTACCAGGCCCAGCAGCAACTGTGCCTTTCAAAGCAAAATACGCAGTCAGGGCGTCGAGGTCGATTTCTCCACCGATCACATCAGTTCCAGAGTTGAAGCCTACGAAGCCGTCGCCACCAGTTGCGAGGAACGAGTTGGAAGTCACCCGATACGGTGCAGCGGGATCAAGGTCTTTACCGTCGAGGGTGATCTTGCCGATCTTGTCGGAGCACGAAGCGGCACCCGGGATTTGCTCGTAGGAAAACCCGGCCGAGATTTGCAGGATACGAGTCACCGTTTGGGTTTGGCAGCCGGTGAACTGCTGTTCCAGGATCACGCGGATCTGCTTACCGGTGAGGGTCATCGTGGTGAGCGAGTTACCGAATGGCTGCACGGTGAACGATTCGCCGTAGGTGATTTCGCCGGGTGCTTCGCCTGCAGAGATCTGACTGAAGATCAAACCAGGAGCGCGGATACCACCAGGGTTCATGAAGGCGATCACGGCCTTGCCCGTGGTTTTGGTGGATTCCAGCTGCGAGTCGGCAATCACATCGCCGAGAGGAATCTCGCCCGACGGCAAAACCGCGTCCTTGGCCATGTCGCCACTGATCTTGCCGATGATGCGGTTAGCTTTCGGTGCGGCGGCAGCGTTGAAATAGGCAGCCATGGCGGCGATGTCTTGATCAACTTTGTTTGGGTCTTCAATACGACGTGAAGCGGTATCGGGATTGGTGGAGTTTTCGACGATCTTGTTGATCGCAGACGCGCTTACCAGTTCACCGTTGACGCTGTCGATGGTGAGGGTGATGTCGGTGAGGATGCGACCAAAGGAGGAGGCGCTCGTCACCAGGCGGTCGATGCCGTTGGCCGTGATTACGCAGCGATACTCAGTGTGCGTATGACCTGACACGATGACGCGAATCGTTGGATCAAGCTTTCCGATGATCTTTTCGATGGCCGAACCTTTGAGTGACCCAACGCAGTCACCGGGTTTGGACGCCGACGCTGATTGAAAGCCGCCTTCGTGGATGACCAGGATGTTGGTTTTTGAGCCGTTGGCGATGAGTTCTTTGGCAGCTTCGTTGGCCGATTTGGCTTCGTCGAGGAATTCAAGGCCTGCAACACCTGAGGGGGTCACGATGGTTGGTGTGGCTTGGAGCACGGAGCCGATAACGCCGATGCGAATTTCGTTACCCATGTCGCTCTTGAGTTTTTTCATGCCCCATGCCGGGAGGAAAGGCTTGCCGCCTTTTCGCTTTACGTTCGAGGCAAGGTAGGGGAAGTTGGCGCCGGGGTAGGTTTTGGCTCGTCCACCGTTTTGTTCTGGGTAGCTGAGCGCGAAGCAACCGCTAACGGGGCAGCCCCCTTGTTGCATACGGAGCAAATTGTCGGCACCCTTATCAAATTCATGGTTACCTACAGATGCGAAATCGAGATTGAAGAAATTCTCGGCGATGATCGTCGGCTCGTCATTAAACAGCGAGGAAGTCAGTGGCGTGGCACCGATGGAGTCACCGGCGGAAACGGTAACGGTCTTGCCTTTGTAGTCGCGCTGCAGGCCGAGGATCATCTTGCCCAAGGCTCCTGCGCCTCCGGCATACCGGCCATATTGGGTGCCCGGGGTGGTGCCGTCGATGTGGCCGTGAAGGTCATTGAAGCCAAGAATGTGTACATCGGTAGTGGCGCCATTCACGAGGGGCTGGCCGATCTTGACGGGGTCGCTGAGCGTTTGCGCTCCGGCAATGGAAACGCCGCCCTGAGAAGTGGCGAAAGGCAGGATGCCGACTGCACCTAGTACGGCGGCGCCAAGTACGGCCGAGACAAGCTGGCGGGATTTTTTGGACCGGTTGAGTCGCACGCTTTGCGGCATGGAGTTCTCCACTTCGGGGGATTGGTGTTGATCTGGTGGTGGTTTGGGGTTTTTTGCGCTGTTGGGACCTTTACGCCAAATGCGTCACCGGGGAACATGTTCGGCAGGCGACCCGACTATAACGATTAGATGAAGGGTTCGTTGACTCCTTGATGCTGGCGGGCCCCATCTCCGCTCCGCTTCGAGTCCCACCAGAGCGTCCTTTCCGACCGGCAAGTGCGGATCGGGGACTTATTAATCCTGGCGGGCCCCACCTCCGCTCCGCTTCGATTCCCGCCAGAGCGTCCTTTCCAACCGGCCTGTGCGGATCGGGGACTTATTGGACCGTTGGAGCGAAGACCTCCCTCACGCTGGTCATTCTGTTTCCCTGACTTGCTTAACGCCAAGATCGGCGACGGCCGCACGGTTCACAAACCTTTTTTTGTCGACGGGGGCCAAGTACAGTGAGCGCAATGTCCAGCGAGAGTTCTGCATCGGGGCGAAGTCCTCTCGCTCGCAAACGTTCGTTCCCGCTTCCAGAGGTTTGTCTCACCGCCCTCCTCTTGGCATTGCTGCTCCGAAACCTAATACGTGCACATACTTCTCAGGCCTTAGCTCATTGGGCCACGATTTTTCTGGCCATTGTCATGCAGGCCATGCCGTTCATGGTGTTAGGCGTTCTTTTGTCGGGGGTTATTGCTGCGTTCGTTCGTCCTGCGGCCTTAGCCCGGGTGCTTCCGAAGAGCCGAGCCTTGGCCGTGCCCGTAGCGGCCATATCGGGAGTGTTTCTTCCGGGTTGTGAGTGCTCGTCGGTTCCGGTCGCTGCACGCTTGGCACAGCGCGGCGTTCCGTTTTCGGCTGCCATGGCGTTCTTGCTTGCTTCCCCGGCGATTAACCCGGTGGTGTTGGTTGCGACGGCCGTGGCCTTTCCTGGACGCCCGATGATGGTCGTCGCCCGGTTCGTAGCCAGTGTGGTTGTCGCCTCGATTGTCGGCTTGTTGTGGGAGCGTTTCGGCAATGCCGAGTGGCTTTCAAAAACCTTCGCGAATGGCAGTCATGACGTCACCCATCCGTGGCGGGAACTGGTGGAAACGGCCATGCACGATTTCTCGCAAGCGGCGGGCTTCTTGGTAGTTGGTGGGGCCACGGCGGCGACCTTGCAAACCGTGGTGTCTCGTTCGATTCTCAAAACGCTTGGTTCCACTGGGCCGTTCGCTATTCTGATTTTGGGTTTCCTTGCCGTTATGTTGTCAATCTGTTCGGAAGCCGATGCCTTTGTGGCTGCCGGGCTTACGCAGTTTTCGCTCACTGCAAGATTGGCCTTTTTGGTGGTGGGCCCGATGGTCGATTTGAAGCTGATCGCACTGCAGATGGGAACCTTTGGCCGCAAATTCGCCTTGCGTTTCGCTCCACTCACCTTTGTAACCGCGCTTCTCGTTTCAACGGTCGTGGGCACGGTGTTGCTATGAAGTATCGACGGCTCATTGTTGCTCTCGTCGGAGTCACCTGCCTGCGCTTGGCGTTGACTGGACAGTACAAGCAGTATGTGCGCGTAGGAATGGGCCCCTACCTTGCTCTCGCCGGAGTTGCCCTTGGCGTCCTCGCTCTAGCTGACGTGCTCTTGCATGGCAAGGACACATCCGGTTTCGCCGGTGCAGCGCCCGTGCTTGAAGGCATTCACTCGGACGAGCACGAACATCACCACGATTACGAACATCACCACGACAGCCATCAGCAAACCGACGAGTACATCCAGGGCTGCGATCACGGACACGATCATGCAAGTACCCCCAAAATTGCGTGGCTGCTTCTGCTCCCTATTGCCGTCGCATTTGCAGTTGTGCCACCAGCGTTGGGGAAATGGGGCATCGATCGATCATCGAATGCGTCGATCGTGGCCAGTCGGAGGTCCAACTTTTTGCCGTTGAAACCGTCGGCAGCTCCCCTCCCAATGTCCACCAGTGAGTTCGTAGCGCGAGCTTTCGACGAAAACGGAGCCTCACTCAAGGGCGCTTCCGTTTTGATCGAAGGTTTCGTCATCGAGCGCAAAGACAATTATGTGATCATTGGCCGTTACAGCATTGCTTGTTGTGCCGCCGACGCCGTAGCAGCCCAAGTGAAAGTGCAACTTCCCGTGGGCACGCAAAATGTCTCAGGCGCAAGCGGCCCACAAGGTGAGTGGCTCAGAGCCACCGGCATGCTCGATAGCAAGCGCGCAGATGACCTTCCCCAGTTGAACGCTTCAGCCTTAGAATCGATTCGCCCACCAGCCAACACCTACGAAGGCTGAAAGCGTTTAGGCGGAGACGAGCTCTTTGTTAGCAGCAGCAGCCAGTGAGGCGCGGATCTCGGCTTGGCGTTGCTTAGCTTCCTCGAACGCAGCGGCGGCGGAGTCAACGATTTCGTCGATCTCTTCGTTGTTGAAGCCAGCGAGCCGACGGAAGTTCTTTGCTAGGTGCACAGGGTTTTCTTCTTGCTCACCACGGAAGCCACCGTAGGAGAACAACTTGTCGACGGCTTTTTGGAATTCCAGGGCCTTCTTCTGGCGTTCTGGATCCTTCGCCGTGATTTTGCGCAACCAATCCGAGCCCATTTTTACGTGGGTGACTTCGTCGGCCAACATCCAGTCTTCACAGAAGAACAACACGGGATCACCCGAGCCGGCACCGAAATCACGCATGGTGTTGAAGACGTCGATGGCGAGGCCTTCGAGTGCACGATTTACTCCGGCCAGGCGCAGGATGGGGTCGGCATTGCAGGCAGCTTCAAACAGGGTGGTCTGTTCAGCGAATTCGCCAACTTCTGAGCCCATGTGTTCGCCAAGCTTGATGGAGATTTCGCAGTGGCGGGCTTCGTCCCAGCATTGGCGAGCCATGTCAAGCTTCAGTTCGAAAGGAACTTCGTTGGGGCCGGTACCAACTTCGTAGTCATAACAGGTGCGTCCGGCGCCTTCGAGAGCCTGGATTTCACCGGTGAAGATACCGTGCATCAAGCGACGGGCTGCATCTGGGGCTTCGGGATCGTCAACTTTGAAGCCACCACGTTTACGGGCTTCGGGGGTGATCATGCCGTTACGCGGATCAAACATTCGGTCTTCAATGCGGGTGCGGACGAATCGATCGTCGCGGGCCAGATCATCGGTCGACAGCATGCGCTTCATTTGGTTCTCCCCTTTTTGGCCGCTAGGGCCAGGCAGTGACGTTGTTCATAGACTAACGAACTTCAGCGGCTGTGCCTAGTCAGCCCCAGTTCCAGTAGTTCAATTGATTATCGGGAGATCGGCTGCCTTTCTGAAGGGTTCGATCGAGTCATTGCCAAGCAGGGCTCCTACTCGGCCTTTTTCCACAATCCGCCACCTTCAGGTTGGGTCACTCCGAAGACCGAGGCTCCAACGAGTACTTCACTTCCTTGCGTTGCTACCACCAGGCGAGCCCGGTCGCTAACGGGCACGTCGACCGGGAGCGCAAGCGGGTTCCAGCGAACACCGTCGGCCGATTCAACCGCTCGCAAGGTTGAGCCAACCCGAGCGCTCACCACTATCTGGCCTGCTTGATTCCACAGTCCCGTCACGTTCGAGAGCGCGTTTTCGCTGCTTTTCAATCCGAAAAGCTTGGTACGTTTCCATCGCTTTCCATCTTGGGTGGCCCACGACAGGAAGCTCACCGTACTTCCGCTGGTTTGAGTTCCAGCCAGGACAACTCGGTTTCCATCGATCGCCACCCGCTGCAAACGCTGATCTCCCGGCCCACCCAAAGACAAACCCGTTGGCGAGAACCGTTGCCAGGTGACTCCGTCGAGTGACCTCCATGCGATGCCATTGGTATCGATTTTGGTTCCATCGATCACCAGTCGCTCACCGACGGCAACGTATCCGGAATCACCGGAGGTGACGTCGAGACCCTGCACAAATTCACCGGGACCGCTGGATAGCGCAGCGTCGTTGTCTCGGATAGTGAAGTCATCACCTTCGACCGAAGTCCATGACGTTGCACCGATACGGTCATTGCGATTGTTTCGGGTTCCAAATATCACGAACCCTGCTGGGCCGCTAGAAATGCTACGTACGCCTATCTGTCGTACGCCGTTGTACAACTCGAAATTGGCCACGACCTCGTGCAGCTTTCCGTCAGACTGGAGAATCCAGCTCACCGTTCGAGGATTCCCGTGTGCGCCCCCGGTAGCCATACCGATTGCGGCAAGGCCGTGAGAATCCGCGGCTAAGGAATACAGTTCGCTTACTTCGCCATAGGGAGTTGCCGCCAAGGTTTCGATGCGCGTCCACGCCGTGGCATCACCGGATTTCCACAGTCCGGGGCGATGTTCTCCCGCCGCGTCACGATACGAACCAGCAATCCACCAGTCCGTAGGCGTACGTATGATTGCGGCTATTCCGGGGGACGCGACGCCCAGATCGACCAGCCTATATGTAGAGCCTTTCAGGGGAGCAGCGTTTCCGGCGCTCACACTTGCCAGAATCACCACACCCGCTTTGCTGGGTGAGGTGCTCAAAACGCTCAGAGTCGAAGCCACAAACGCAAGACCCGCAATGGCTCGTTTGATGGCCGAACCCAAAACCCACGAGGCACTACCAAGGGTCCGACCGCGATTCATAGTTGCCGAAACAGATATCTGGCTTGCCGTTAGGACCTAAACCGCAGCGGCGACGTAAAGGTTGGTGCTCAACTCTGCGCCCACCGCTACAGTCTGTTCGCCTATCAAAATCAACATGGTGCCATCGGGCGCCTTAGTAGACACTTTGCCAATCGATCCGGTAATAAAGGAGATCTGCGCCAAGTAAGCCATCGCCTGATCGTCGATCTCTACGGTCTCGGTAACGCGTTCCAAGCGAATGTGATCGCCCACCAAGGCCTCGCTCAAAGCAAACTGCGGAACCTTCGAAGCCTCACGTTGGGTCCCCGGAATCGGGTTTCCGTGCGGACAGGTATTGGGATCGTCGAGGATGATCCTCAGCCGTTCTTCCACCTCGTCGGAAATCACATGCTCCCAACGACCGGCCTCTAGGTGCGCCTTATGCCAAGGAAGGCCAATAACATCGGTAAGCAGCCGTTCAGCCAAACGATGCTTGCGGACAACGCCTTCGGCCAGCGCCCGCCCTGCATCGGTGAGGCTGATCTCGCGACCAGAAACCGTGAGGTATCCGTCGAGACCCAGCCGCTTCACCATTTCCCAAACGGTGGGCGCGGAATAGCCCAACCGTTCAGCCAGCCTGGCCTGTATGACGGTGATCCCGTCTTCGGCCAACTCGTAAATGGTGGTGAGGTACTCCTCTAACGGTGGATGGAAACCTTCAGCCATAATTTTAAGCCTACTCAGTGTTCTCTTCTACCTTTTGTTCTCCTAAGGCTTGGACACCCTGCGCTGGCTACCACCCACCATCTATCTCAAAGCCCCCATCGCTTCAGCAGTCTCAGCAGGCTCACCGGTCTTCATCATATTTCCGGGGAGCTGTAGGTTCGTAGCCATGAGCAGCCCCAATGTGTTGAGAGGTAAAGGCGTGACACTGCCGAGGTACACCGCGCCCTGCCTCACCGGCGTTTTGGCTTATCGGCTTGCACGGCGATTCGCCCACGAAGGCGAAAACAGCTTCTCAATCGGCTCAAAGCGAGAAAAACGCAGAAACTGAGCTACAACCGACGGGACTTAGGCCGACCGTATTAATCTCAGGGCTGGCCGGGCCCACACAAATGGCCTTCGGGCCGAGCGGACCTGGCTGGTCGCAGAACTCGGTGGCGATGGTCCCGCAGGCAACGAGATTGGCTCAACGTGCCGGGTGTTGCTGATCGATCCGGCCACAAAGGCAAAACGGGTTCTGGCCGATGGCCTCGACTAGCCAACGGGCGTGGCCTGGATCAACGGCGCGGTTTGGGTCATGGTTCGGCATGGAATCGTACGCTTAGCGCTAACCTGCGGTTCAGCTCTCGAATCGCTCCCACCCAATATCCCAACCAAGCCGCAGCTCCACATTACCGCTTTTCGGCAATCATGATGGTGAACAGCGGCTTGATCAGTCGCAATCGGGTCAGCAGTTTTTCCGCACCGACGATGAATTTGAGTTTGCACAACATCGTTGGGCTCGTCTGATCGATCTTGTGACCGATGCCTTCCAACATTGGATAGGTCAGCGCACCATGATCAAAGCGATGAAGCGGCCGAAATCGCTGCAAACACTCGCTCATCAACACCGTTGAGTTGCAGGCTTCGGAGGGATCTAGTTGTTCCTTGGAGTGGCCCATCCACCCAAGTCCCTTCACGTATCCCTCATGGGTAGTGCGTTGTGCTTTTCGGGGAAACAACACGTACAGCAAAGCGGTTGCCACCACTCGATTCGAGCGAGGAAGCTGCAAATACTCCGGGCCAATCCACTCGTACATGTAGAGCAGACCTTTGGGCTTCAGTGATTGATGAAGCTGCGCAAAACAGTTCGACAGGTTGGCAATGTGATGCAATCCATGACTGCCAACGGCAAGGTCATAGGTCGATTCCGGGAGAACCATTTCGTTCGCGTCGGTGATATGCGCGCTGAAGGTTATGCCCCTTGGCGTGTACTTGGCCAGCGATGCGTCGCTCACGTCGTAGCCGTCGGCGTGGTCGAAGCCAACAGTTGTGCGATGTTCAAAGTAGTCGCGCTCGCTGGTCATGTCACCACACGCAATGGCAATCCCTCGAAGGTTCTGTGTTCCAGTTGGATAGCGCTTCTCCAACTCGGTGAAGGTGAGGTGCGTAGGGTTTATCTCATCCGAACCGGAGAGCGAACGAGTAACCGATAAGCCAACATAGGGAACCGTATTCCAGGCCACTCCCCTGGTGAGTTCAATATCGCGTTCGTTCCAGGTACGCGTAGCCTGAGCAATATCGTCGCTCGACGTCATGGCCGCATAAATGCCAACGTGGTGAAACGCTGACGAAATGCCGACGTCCGCGCCGCCACCAACGTTGGGTCGCCCTGCAAGCCATCGGCAATCAACCCGGCAAGCTCGCCCATGTGTTCGGGCCCCATTCCCCAGCGCACGATTTCCGGAGTACCCAATCGCAAACCTGGCATGGCGTCGGCACCCGGGCCTGTCAATCCCGGAAGCCCAATGCCCGAAGCAAGCACATTGGCAGCACGGAGACGATGGGCCGCTGCGTCACCGTCGCCCCAGCTTCGGGCATCAACGGCGAACTGGTGCGACTGTGTGGGCCCGTTGATGGTGGTGAAGAGCGGAATACCTCGTTCCACCAAGCCCCCGGCGAGCGCCTGAGCCGTTGCCACCATGGCCGACGCATACCCATGCCCGTCGTGCAGCCAATCCAGCAGGGCAATGGCTAGGGCCGCGGTTTTGCCGGTGTCGAAATTGGCGGTCAATCCGGGGTAAGCGATGGCGTCGACGCGCTCCGCTAGATCCGCTCGGTTAGTAAGCAACAAGCCACCCGGAGGACCGCCGAGACTTTTGTATGTGCTCATCGTAAGCAGATCGGCACCCTCGGTAAGCGGGTTGGCCCACATCCGACCAGCGAACATCCCACAGGCATGGGCCGCATCAAACAACAGCTCCGCCCCCACTTCACGAGCCACCACACTCATGGTCGCCACCGGATGCGGATTCAGGTTCAAACTTCCACCCATCGTGATCAGCTGCGGACGGAGTCGCAAAGCCAATTCGCGGACACCGTCGACATCTGCGGTATACGTCAAAGGGTCAACGGGATACTCGATGATGTTCAGACCGAACAACCCAGCCGCGCCATCGCGATTGTGCGTGACATGGCCGCCAATGGTTCCCGGTGGAACCAAGATCGTGTCGCCAGCTTTGCAGGTCGCCATGAACGCATACAGATTGGCCAGCGCTCCCGATCCAACCCGAATCTCTGCATACTTAGCATCGAACACGGCGCGAGCTAGAGAAGCAGCAATAACTTCGATTTCTTCGACCGCTTCGAGACCCATCTCGTACTTTGCGCCCGCGTACCCCAACGAGGGTCGGGTGCCGATGCCGCTGGAGAGCATGGCTTCTGCCCGGGGATGCATCACGTTGGTGGCCGGATTGAGCTGCACGCACTCGCGGTCGTGAATCTCAACCGTTCGGGCTACCAGGGCGTGGACCTTGGCGTCGATTCCTGCCAGCGTGGCCGCATCATGCTGAGCATGCCTAGCTTGATTGGCTTGATTGGCTTGATTGGCTTGATTGGCTTGATTGGCTTGATTGGCTTGGTTGGTTTGGTTGGTTTGGTTGGCTTGATTGGCTTGATTGGCTTGATTGGCTTGATTGGTTTCGTCAACCAAAGCGAGCCCCGCAATAATCGAGGCTTCCCGGGCTTGAGCTACCTCAGGCAACCAGGCTCGCGTACTCATGAGGCGATCTTGTGCGTGGATTTCACAACACCGAACACGAGCCCAGCACCGCTATCGAATCGCGGTCTCACGCCAAAACCTCTTTGACACAACGGTTGCGCAGCTCGCCAATGCCGGCGATCGCGGTAACCATTTCGTCCCCATCCGCCAAGAACCGTTGTGGTGTTCGCCCCGCGCCCACTCCCCCCGGAGTACCGGTGGCGATGACATCACCGGGCAACAGCGTGATGACGGTCGATAGGTAACTCACGATGCTGGCCGCATCGAACACGAGATCCGAGATGAAGGAATCCTGAAG
>JAYTWN010000394.1:0-3415 GCA_043743435.1 Acidimicrobiia bacterium | reverse complement strand
CCCGGACTCCACAGCACCTGTCCCGAGCCCGGACTCCACAGCACCTGTCCCGAGCCCGGACTCCGAAGCACGGGATGTGTTCATTCAGGGCTGGGGGATCTTCGACAATACGTTGGAAGAAGATTTAGAAAATGTCCAGCTCACCCTTACTGCGGGGATGCCGGTTTCGTTTCGGTACGGGTTACACCAGCCGACAACACCACAACGCCCGACCATCGAAGAAGATAATCGTGTCATAAGCGCACCTATGGAATTCGCATCCCTGTCGGCATCGGGTGCAAATTATGATTCTATTGAAATGGAATCGGCAGAACCGATGCCCATGGTGGCCGCCGCCCCCATGATGAAGCGAGGTCGCAGTCAACTGTCGGCTGCAACGCTTGGCGAGAGCGCGCCAACCCAAGCCACCGGCGATGCCCGAGGAGCCCTGTTTGCCTACCGCATCGACGCACCCGTAAGCGTTCGACGTGGCGAAAGCGGCATGGTGCCCATCCTCACCGTAAAAACCCGTGGCCAACGAGAACTGCTCTACAACCCAAACAAGAATCCCAAGCATCCGGCATCCAGCGTGCGATTCACCAACGGAGATCTCACCCTGGAGCGAGGTCCCGCAACAGTGCTTGATAACGGAGAATACGCTGGCGAGGCCATCATCCCCTTTACCACCGGGGGCACCGAAGTCATCTTGGCCTTTGCGCTCGAACTCGGAATTTCGGTTTCCTCCCAAATGAGTTCCCACGAGGAAACTCGCAGCGTGACCGTGCGCGACGGCAGCCTGTTTCTAGGTGCGGTGGAGTACATCGAAACGACGTACACCATTGCTTCACAACTGGCGGAGCGCTGTGTGGTCACCATTGAACACCCTCGGCAATACAACGCCGAGCTAGAGACCGTTCCCGTTGAATCGAGCGTTAGCGAAGCGCGTTTCACATGCCCTGTGAGTGCAAGGGCAACCGTTGAGTTTGTCGTTGTCGAGAAGCGCGATCGCTCACGATACGAGTACGTTCGAGGAGTCGATGGCGATCGGCTTGGGGACTTCCTCAACAATCGCCTAATTGATCGCAAACTCTTCGATGAGTTGTCAGAGATCCTCGCCACACAAGCGATCATTTTCTCCATTGAGCAAGCCACCATGCAACGCGAAGTCAACCGTGGAACGATACGTGTACGTATGGATGACACGCGCCAAAATCTCTCGACGGTCGATGCCAAAGATGACAGCAAGTTGCGCAATAGGTTCATCAAGCAGCTTGAGGCCTTTGATGATGAAATGCTGGCCTTCGACAAGCAGGACCAAGCCTCCCTTCAGGAAGTCGCTCGCCTCGAGACCCTGATCGCCAACGAACTTCAACGACTTTCAGCCTCGACCAAGTAGCGCACGTCTTCACTCACGCCAACCCAACCACCACACAAGGCCACGCACTTGTCGGCCCACGATCGAGCCAATGCGAAGCCGAGGGAAAGCGAACAGACGCTCACCGAGAGGAACCCCTTCCGGGGGCCAAGCGCAACAACGCATAGGCAATCGTGGCGGCCGCCGAAGAACTGCCGAGGCGCGAGCCCCAGCTGCCCGAGCCGTTGGTTACAAACTGGCCGCCAATGCTGACCAGACCTACGATCAGTGCGGCAACCAACGGTCGCGACAGAACCATCGTAAGTACACGTCGCATAAGGACTACTTTCTTGGCCGGGTTCGGACGAACGGCAACCAAAGGGGAACCAGAGAACCGGAGAACCCGGGAACCAGAGACTTAGCCCTCGCGGAGGAGCGAGTTGATACGGCTAACGCCTTCGATGAGGTCTGCGTCGCCCAGGGCATAGGAGAGGCGGGCATAGCCGGGGCTACCGAATGCTTCGCCGGGAACGATGGCCACCTTGGCGTGTTCGAGGATCACGTTGGCAAGAGTGATCGAAGAATCAATCAGCGTGCCGCGAACCGTCGTGCCGATTACTCCGGAGACAGATGGGTAGGCATAGAACGCTCCCTCGGGCTCCATGCACACAAAGCCGGGAATTTCCGAGAGCATCCGCTGGATGGTCAGCCGACGACGATCAAAGGCCACTCGCATTTCGCCAACGGCCACCAGGTCACCGGTAAGGGCAGCAACGGCGGCTTTCTGGGCGATGTTGTTCACGTTCGACGTAGCGTGGGATTGCAGGTTTGTCGCGGCCTTGATCACGTCGGGCGCACCGATCATCCAGCCCACACGCCAACCTGTCATGGCGTAGGTTTTGGCGACGCCATGCACGATAACCACGCGGTCACCAAGCTCGGGGACGAGGGAAGCAATGGAGGAGATTTCTCGTCCGCCATACAGTAAGTGTTCGTAGATTTCGTCGGTGACTACCCAAAGGCCATGTTGGGCAGCCCACTGACCAATGGCGATCACTTCTTCGGTTGAGTACACCGCGCCGGTTGGGTTCGACGGCGAAACGAACAGCAGAATTTTCGTGCGATCGGTTCGCTTCGCTTCTAGTTCAGCAACGGTGACTTTGAACCCCGTGTCAATCGTGGACTGCACGTACACCGGCACGCCACCGGCCAATACGATGGCTTCAGGGTAGGTCACCCAGTACGGGGATTGCACGAGCACTTCATCGCCCGGATCGCACAGCGCGGCGAAGGTGTTGTAGACGGCCTGCTTGCCTCCGTTGGTGACGAGCACCTGGCCCGGGGTGATGAGGTAACCCGAATCACGTTTGGTTTTGTACACGATGGCGTCTTTGAGATCGGGCAGTCCACCAGCTGGGGTGTAGCGGTGCATGGCCGGATCTTGTGCCGCCTTCACCGCCGCTTCGACGATGTGGGCAGGAGTAGGAAAATCGGGCTCACCGGCACCGAAACCGATAACTGGTTCACCCGCAGCCTTGAGGGCCTTGGCCTTGGCGTCGATAGCGAGGGTCGCCGACTCCTGGATTGCACCGATACGACGGGAAACACGTGATGTTGGGCTCATAGCGCCGTCAAGTTTTCCACGTTGACAGCGCAACGCCGACCGGATTGTTGGTAGGCCCCCAGCATTCTCCGTGACCCACGCCAGTTCGCTCCCATTTTGCGCCCACTTTGCGCGCAGTTCGCTCCCACTTTGCGCGCACTTTGCTCCCACTCGGCGCTCCGTTACCCGTCGATCCGATCGCTTGAAGGTCCATGTTGGTCGCCGAACAGGCGAATGAGTGCGGTCGTTGAACCGGTTCCAAGCGGGTCAAGTGACCGGACTCGCACCGCTGCAGAACCTCGCTACCGGATGTGTGGCTGAGGTCACGCTCCAACCGGGCACGAAAGCACGAACAAGCCCGAAAACGGACAAAGCGTCAAGCGGTCGGGCTTCTAAGGTTTTCGTCGTGCCTACGCCAGAGATCACCATTCCCGCCAACCTGCTGCCAGCCGACGGCCGATTTGGTTGTGGTCCATCCA
>JAYTWN010000393.1:0-5464 GCA_043743435.1 Acidimicrobiia bacterium | reverse complement strand
CATGGCAGGATCACGATTCGCGGCCAGGTACGAAAGGTAGATCCAATCGCCCTTGGCAATCCTCACGCCGTCGATCACTGCGTCTTGTTGGGCAGTGCGCATGAAGTGACGCACCGGAGAGGTCCAGCGAATCATTTCATCGACGGCATTGGCAATGAGTTCAGGATTGGATCGTAAGCGTGCCAACTGTTCCGGATGTTCGATCAATGCTAGGAGTCCACCGGTCATCGAGCTGGCGGTAGTGTCGTGACCGGCTGTGGCCACAATCATGTAGTAGCTCACGGTTTCCACATCGGGCATTTGCTCGCCGTCGATCTTGCCGCTGGCGATGATGCTAGCCAGATCATTGCTAGGGTTTTCCCGGCGCTCGGCGGACAGATCCATAAAGTACGCATAGAAATCCAGGATGACCGCCAAGAGATCGTCGATACTGCCAGTCCCTCGACCCAGCTCGTCATCGGAGGCACCAAAGAGTTCTTGGGTGAGCTTGAGCATGCGGGCGTAGTCGGTCTCAGGCAATCCGAGAATGGCCAAAATTACTTGCAGTGGATACCAAATGGCGACGTCTTTGTTGAAGTCACACTCGCCGCCCATCACCTCAAGTTTGGTAATCATCTGCGCGCTTAGCTCATCGAGACGATCCTGCATGCGTTTTAGGCTGGAAGGTTTGAACCAATCGGTCGTGAGCTTTCGGTACTTGGGGTGGTCGGGTGCGTCCATTTGCACAAGGGAACGCACGACGGCACCACCTGCCCGCTGACGTTCGATGTCGGAGATACGACCAAGTACAGCATTGGGTTCGTTCGTGAACACCTCGGGCTGACGCTCAATGGCCATCACGGCCTCGTGACCAATCACGGCCCAGAACGGGGTGAATCCTTGCTCGGATTGATCGACCCAGATTACCGAACCTTGGTAGCGCAAATCGTCGACGCTTCGATGCCAATCATCGAGATCTTCGAAACGCAAATGGTTGGTGAACAGGTCAGTCATGACAACTCCAGGGCTCAACGGGTTCGAGGGGTTCGAAGGGTTCTAAGGACTTGGACTTTCTACGCCAACTCACTCAATGAAGACGAATCGGAATCGGCGAGAACTAACCGCCCGCCTCGTGTTTGGAAGATTTCGATAGCGCTGGCAGGCAACCGAGAATCACTAATCACCACATCGGCTTCTTCTAAGGAGGCGAAAGAACTCAACACCGTGACGTCCCATTTGGTGTGATCGGCGAGGACCACCAACTGATCTGAAGCCTCAATAAAGCAACGGTTGGTTTCAGCTTCGCTCATGTTTGGGCTGGTGAAGCCCCCGCGGGCGCTCATACCGTGCGAACCCATAAACACGTTGTCCAGATGGAGGGTGCGAAGCGCACTCGCAGTAACGGAGCCAACCAACGCGTCCGAAGGAGTACGGATTCCTCCGGTGAGGATGACGGTGCGATCGGAGCGTTCGTTTTGATGGAACACATCGGCCACACGGATCGAATTGGTGACCACGATCAAATCCGCCACGTCAACCAAGTGATACGCCAGTTGCCATGTAGTCGTTCCAGCAGCGATGCCGATGGCTGTTCCGGGTAGGGCAAGTTCTGCTGCCGCAGCGGCAATCGCTCGCTTCTCCTGGGTGTTGCGCAGTGACTTGACTACGAATCCCGGTTCTTCCGCGCTGCGTTCGCTTCGAGCGGTGGCTCCGCCGTGAACTTTGTCAAGAAGTCCGGCCTCTTCCAGTGCGTCGAGATCACGACGCACGGTCATGTCGCTTACGCCTAAGGACAGAGCCAGCTCGGTTACGCGAACCGCTCGTTTCGTGCGGAGCTCGCCCAAGATCGTCTCGTGGCGCTGACGGGCCAAAACGCGGGGTGAAAGTGCCTCAAGTGCAGCTCCGCCTGTAGACAAAGTCTCGGGCTCGCCAGCAAGCGGAGCATGAATCGAGGTGGGTGTTTGCTTTGTGATGTTCGAAGCCTCCCTCAGGTTAGAGAAGAAGTCAACATTTTCCAACATTAATGGAGTATGAAACTGTTCGAAATGACCTAAGAAAGGCGGAAATCTAACAAATACGAACCTGTGACGCTTGACACCGACGTTTGGATGTGTTGCAATGTTCGTTGCAATGCCGCCCAACTGTGCTGTGGCAGCGCAATCCGTTCCAATTAAGGGGAGAACATGTCCAACAACGATCGCTCACCGAACCCGAGTGAAGTCGGCTTCGCAATTAGCCGCCGCAACCTGATTATTGGTGGCGCTGCTGTCGTCGCCGGTGGCGGACTCTTGGCTGCTTGCAGCAAAGATGACAAAGCTGCAGACACAACCGCTGCTGCCGCTGCAGAAACCACTGCCGCAGCTGCTGAGACAACCGCTGCCGCCGCGGCCGAGACCACCGCCGCTGCAGCTGCTGAGACCACCGCTGCTGCCGCCGCCCCAGCTGGCGATCTTGGCGAAGTGACCTTTGGTTCCAACTACTCCGATGACAAGGTGAAGAAGGCTATTGCTGCCGCCATGGCCGCTACTGGCGTCAACGTAAAGATCAACACCGTTGATCACAATGGCTACCAGGACAACTTCAACACCTACATCCAGCAGCCAGACGATGTTGTGTCTTGGTTCGCCGGGTACCGCATGCGTGCGTTCGCTTCGAAGGGTGTCGTTGGTGACATCTCCGATGTGTGGGCCAACCTGCCTGACCTCAGCGCTGGCTTCAAGAGCGCTTCATCAGGACTTGATGGCAAGCAATACTTCGTTCCGTTGTATTTCTACCCATGGGCCATCCACTACCGCAAGAGCCTCTTCGCCGAAAAGGGCTACACCGCCCCAACCGACTGGGCTGGCCTACTTGCTCTTTGCGAAAAGATGAAGGCCGATGGCATTACGCCGTTCTCGGCTGCCAACGATGGTGGCTGGCCGCAGATGGGCATGTTCGACATGATCAACCTGCGCACCAACGGTTACGACTTCCACGTTTCGCTTATGGGCGGCAAGGAATCCTGGACCGATCCAAAGGTTGCCAAGGTCTTCGAAAACTGGAAGACGATCCTTCCTTACTACCAGCCAGATGCCAACTCCCGTAAGTGGGAAGACGGCGCAGCTGCATGGGGCAAGAAAGAAACCGGCATGTACCTCATTGGTACCTTCCTCGCTTCGCAGTTCGATCCAGCCAAAGATCCAAAAGCTCAAGAAATCCTTGATGACATCGATTTCTTTGCCTTCCCGGCAATCGACCCGGCCTACGGTCAGGACGCTGTTGAGGCTCCAATCGACGGCTTCATGATGGCTAAGGCTCCAAAGAATGAGGCCGGCTCCAAGGCACTTCTTACGGCTCTCGGCGGCAACGCTGCTATCGATGCCTACCTTGGTGTTGACCCTTCGGTGGTTGCTGCAAACTCCAAGGCCAGCACTGCTGGTTACAACGCTCTGCAGAAGAAATCGGCTGAGCTTGTTGGTTCTGCCAAGTACATCGCCCAATTCCTTGACCGCGACACCGACCCAGACTTTGCGTCAAAGGTCGTAGGACCGGCCATCAAAGACTTCCTTGCAGGCAAGGATGTCGCTGGCATCCTCAAGGTTGTAGAAGAGCAAAAGGCTACGTACACCTTCGGCTGATAGTCGGTTGGCGAAATTCGTGCGGATGGATAGACGCGTGCGAATCTTGCAACTTGTTTGAAGTGAAACGGAACGGCTCCGATGCTTTGCGTCGGAGCCGTTTCTATTCACGTCATGTCTTGACCTTTCAGGTCTCTATGTTGACGTCTGAACACTGGTACGTTCACTTAAGGGTTTGAAAGCTCTCAAGCTTTGCGTAAATCCTTGTTCTCTGAAAAAGCCCGTTTGAATCTCTCACTGAGCGAGGAGCTCACATGACTGATGTTCCGGTTAAGCCCTCAACCCAACCAAAGCGAGGCCGACTACAACAACTCAGCTTTCGTGACCGCATCTGGCTAAAATTTGCCATCGGCATTCCGTTGGCGTTGCACCTCATCCTGGTGTGGATACCAGCGATGATCACTGGGTTGCTCTCGTTCATGGAGTGGGACAACCTCAAACCCATCGACACGGCGAAGTTCGTTGGATTCCGCAACTACTGGCAGATCTTTACGATTTTCGACAACAAGCTTTTTCCTGCGCTGTTTAACAATTTGGTGCTGATCGTGTGGCTCACCATTTGCTCGGCGGTTGGGATGTTGTTCGCCTACCTGCTCGATAAGAACGTCAAAGGTGGACGGTTCTATCAGAGCGACTTTTACATGCCCGTGGTTCTGTCGATCGCCGTAGTGGGGTTCATCTGGAAAGCCGTTATGTTCCAGACCGATCGCGGATTGCTGAACAAAATCATCCCAGGCAAGGGCATCGACTTTTTGGGGAACAGCGATTTTGTGTTCTCGTTCTATGACAATCAGATTCTCGGCATGCTGATCGGTCTTGCGGTCTTTGTTGTCGGTGCGATTGTCCTTTGTAAGCGCATGAGATTTTTTCAAGGACTGCTTATTGCCTTGGTTGCTGGCGTGGCCATGGCGACCATTGTCGCATCGGTGCTCCCGAACTTCTACGACAACAAGCTTGGCCTCACCAAGAACTTCTCGGCGCTGCTCATCGCTATGGCTTGGCGGCACATCGGCTACGTGATGGTGCTGTACCTGGCCGGGCTGAAAGGTGTCGATCCTTCCCTGCGTGAAGCCGCGAGTATCGACGGAGCCAACGAGGTGAGCTCGTTTCGCCACGTAGTGTTCCCCACCCTTCGACCAATCAATGCCGTCGTTGCGGTAATCACCGTCATCGAAGCTTTGCGAGCGTATGACATTGTGGCGGCGCTCGGAACGCAGCGAGGTACTGAAGTAATGGGAACGCTCGTGACGGGAAGCTTGACCGGCGAAGGCGGCGGACGTGTGGGTGTGGGCTCCGCTTACGGCATGGTGCTTTTCGTTTTGTGTATTGGTTTCATCATCTACTACGTCATCAATAACTTTCGCGAGGAGAACTAATGAGCAACGTGATTACTCCATCGGTCTACGCACCCAAGGTAAAATCGAAAGTTCCCCGTGCCATTCTTCAAACATTCTTGATCACTATGGCGGTGGCCTGGCTCGTGCCGTTAGTTGGTGCGTTGCTTTCGGCGTTTCGCAACGAGCAAGAACTTCGTGACAACGGCGTGATCTCGTTTCCGAAGTCGTTAACGTTTCAAAACTTTCGTGACGCGTTTAATAACGGACAGATGGCACACAAGTTTTTCAACACGTTCTTCATCCTCATCCCGTCGCTGATGTTGATCTTGCTGTTTTCGAGTCTGGTGGGATTCGCCTGCACCCGGTTCAGCGGACGGTTCAATGTGCTGTTCTTAGTGATCTTTACCGCCGGGAACTTGATGCCACAGCAGGTGATCTTTCAGCCGGTGTTCCAGATTTTCAAACGCATTCCCTGGCCAGATCTGTTGAGCGATACCAATACCGGCAACTTGTTGGGCAGCAAAATCGGCG
>JAYTWN010000392.1:0-8306 GCA_043743435.1 Acidimicrobiia bacterium | reverse complement strand
TGTCATCGGCGAGCTGCCAAAGGCCTAGCTTTCGATCGGCGTTGTTCAACTCGCCGTTTCGCCACTAACCCCACGTTTCCCACCGACCTGGTGCGAAATGCGCCGCTACTGGCGACTCGACTCCGTTGACTGGTGTTCTGTTGACTGGTGTTCCGATAACTAGTTATCCGATGTATCCAAGTTCGTGGCGGCCGGAATCACTTCTGGCCGCCACTTGCTATTCCGGATTGCTCGACTTTTGAACGCCTGCAAGTCACGATCAAAAAGCCCAGTGTCACTTTCAATTAAGGTTCCCTCCTCGATGGCAACTACCGCTGATTCCCGAAAGGCTCACCCGCTCCGATCGGCTGAGCCTGGCTTCTCTGAGGTTCCAGCGGTCCTCATGTCGGGAATTACCAAGCGATTCCCTGGGGTGCTTGCTAACGAAGATGTGTCGTTCGAAATTCGCCGTGGCGAGGTTCATGCGTTGCTGGGCGAAAACGGCGCGGGCAAATCGACACTCTCCAACGTGCTGACCGGTCTGTATCGTCCCGATAGTGGAACCATCCAAATTGGCGGGGCGACGGTTGAGCTCGCTTCCCCTAGAGACGCAATTGCTGCGGGTATCGGCATGGTTCACCAGCACTTTCGATTGGTACCTACCTTTACGGTCGCAGAGAACATCGTGCTCGGAGGATCGGAACCCCTGAAGCATGCGGAAACCTATGCGCGCATTCGATCATTAGGTGATCGGTTCGGGCTCGCGGTGCACCCCCAGGCAAAGATTTGGCAGCTTTCGGTCGGCGAGCAGCAACGGGTTGAGATCTTAAAGGCTCTGGATCGCGAGGCCCAGGTCCTGATTCTTGATGAACCAACGGCGGTACTTACTCCCCAAGAAGCAACGGCCCTTTTTGCCACGCTGCGAGCGATGGCAGACAGCGGCAGATCAGTGGTGTTTATCTCCCACAAACTCGATGAGGTGATGGCCGTATCGGATCGTGTCACAGTGCTTCGCGATGGGCGCAACGTAGGGACGGTAGAGGTGCCTACCACGTCAAAACGCGATCTTGCTCGCCTCATGGTTGGCCGCGATGTGGTCTTCAATGCCGATGATCTCGCCCAGCGACCAGCAATTGACCATTCACGCGTGGTCCTTCAAACGATCGATCTGCGCGCAGATGATTCGCGTGGGAGAGCGGCCCTTAACGGTGTTGATCTCGCGGTACACGCTGGGGAGATTGTGAGCGTTGTGGGCGTGGCGGGAAACGGTCAGAAAGAACTGGCTGAAACGATCTGTGCCACGAGGAAACGGACGGGGGGACAGGTGCGCATTGGTGGTGTTCCCACTCGTGGTTCTGATCCGCGGGAACTCATAGCGCTTGGGGTCTCCCATATTCCGGAGGACCGATTACACACCGGGCTGTCACCCTCTGCCACGGTTGAAGAAAACCTGGTTCTTAAGTCTTACCGGCGGGCCCCAATTTCGCGTGGACCGTTGCTGAATCGCTCCGCTATTCGTGCAAACGCCGTGAGCCTGATCAGCCGGTTCGGGGTAAAGACGCCGAGCCCGCAAACGCCAACCCGGTTGCTATCGGGCGGCAATGTCCAGAAGGTTTTGTTGGCTCGTGAAATTGCCGAATCGCCGGCGGTACTCGTAGCCGCATCACCAACCCGTGGTCTCGACGTTGGAGCCATTGAGGTCGTGCGTGGACTACTTATGGAAAGCGCCCATGCTGGCACGGGGGTGTTGCTCATTACCGAAGATCTTGAAGAAGCGATTGCTCTCAGTGATCGGATCGTGGTGCTGTACGAAGGCCGAATCGCTGGTTCTGTCGATCGTGGGCACGCCGACGTGACTGAGCTAGGTCTACTTATGGGCGGTCAGCAATGATCCGCCTGGAGCGCCGTTCCGTCTTTCCACGATGGTTGAACTGGGCAGTACCGATCGGGTCAATCATCGCCGCACTGTTTGCCGGTGCGCTCCTTATTTTGTCCAGCGGAAACAGCCCGCTAAGTACCTATGCGCGCATAGTAGAGCGAGCATTTTCTTCCCATGATTCGTTTTCGGCCACACTCACCGCGGCAACTCCTTTGCTGTTCACCGGGTTGGCGGCAGCAGCGGCATTTCGTATGGGCGTGTTCAATATCGGAGGACAGGGCCAATTCATGATGGGAGCGGTCGCCTCTTCGGGGGTTGGCCTTGTGTACGGTGAGTCGTTCGGCAAGGGTGCCATCCCGATCATGGTTGTAGCTGGTTTTGCTGCTGGAGCCGCATGGGCAGCTATCTCGGGCGCGTTACGGGCATGGTTCAACACCAACGAAATCATTACCTCGTTGATGCTCAACTATCTGGCCGCCAACTTCGCCTCGTACCTGATCTTCAACTCGCGATCGTATTGGCGCTTACTAACGGGCTCGGGGCTGATGTTTCCTCAAGGTAAGCCGCTCGCCGAATCCGCCCACTGGAAACCGCTGGGCCTTGGAGCATTGCAAGTTCCGATGGGATTTCTCTTTGGTATTGCCGCGGCGCTGATCGTATGGGTACTGTACAAAAAGACTCGGTTCGGTTTTGAAGTGCGAATCATCGGCGATTCACCGGCTGCGGCCAACTATGCCGGAATGCGTACCCGTCGCAAAGTGCTTTCCGTGATGGCACTATCGGGTGGGCTGGCGGGGCTGGGTGGAGCAAGCGATATTGGTGATGCCCGCCACGTTCTCGATCCAAAAGGCCTCGGTCAGTCTGGGTATGGCTACTCAGGCATTGTGATTGCGGCACTCGCCCGTCTTAACCCGATTGCCGTGGTGTTCGTTGCGATGTTGATGGGCGGTCTCGCCAACGCCGGACGCTCACTGCAAGGTCCAGATTTTCCTGCCGGACTCGTTGGCACCCTCCAAGGCTTGGTGCTGTTCTTTGCCCTCGGCGGGGAAATCCTGTCTCGTTACCGCATTCGCCGAAAGTCTTCGTCTTCGGGTTCGATCTCTGTAGGATCGGCTTCGGTTGGCTCGCCCTCAGTTGTTACGCCGTCAACGGTTGTTACGCCGTCAACTTCGCTTCCGGGAACGAAGCCATGAACGCCAATCTGTTCATTGTGATTGCTGCGTCAGCGATCTATTACGGCACCCCGCTGCTCTTTGCTGGCCTCGGAGAATTGCTCACGGAGCGTTCGGGTGTCCTGAATCTTGGCGTTGAAGGCATGATGCTCCTGGGGGCAGTGAGCGCTTCATGGACCGCATCGAGAGTGGATGGTCCGGGGTGGATCGTGGCCGGTTTGGCGGTTCTTGCGGGAATGTGCGCAGCGGTGCTTGGAGCTCTGCTGCACGCCTTTGCCGTCATCACCCTTCGGGTAAATCAAACCGTTTCAGGATTGGCCCTCACGATTCTTGCTGGTGGCTCGGGCTTGTCCTCATATCTCGCGAACGTATGGAAGCTTAAGGACCCGGTCAAACACCAATTCGCAAAAATCGATGTACTTGGCCTGGCCGATACCCCGGTACTTGGTCCGTTACTGTTCAATCACACGGCGCTCACCTACCTGTCATGGGTCGTGGTAGCGCTGATGAGTTGGTACCTATTTCGTACTCGGGCCGGCTTGCACTTGCGAGCGGTTGGAGAATCGCCACAAACTGCTGACTCGATGGGCATCAACGTAGTCCGTACACGCTATGTGCACACACTAGTTGGAGGTGCGCTGGCTGGCCTCGGGGGAGTGTGCTTCTCGCTGTCGATTGTTCCCACGTGGCAAGACGGTATGACGGCCGGACGTGGTTGGATTGCCATTGCGCTAGTGATCTTTGGGTTCTGGCGCCCTGATCTCACCATGGCTGGGGCGTACCTCTTCGGAGCATTCGCTAGCCTCAGCCTGACCCTGCAAGCCCGCGGGGTCAAAATCTCTCCACAAATCCTCGATTCGCTCCCGTACCTCATGACCATTGCCGTGCTGGTTGTCGTCTCCGGTGGTTGGGCCAAACGTCGACTCGGAGCCCCCGCAGCACTCGGAATTCCTTACGAACGCGAAGAACGTTAGCCCCCCATGTCCTAATGAGGCGAAGTCGCTAACGATGGGTACGCGCTCCCCGCGGCGCTCGGCATTGCCTACGAACGCGCACATCGCAAGCCCCCATGTCCTATGTGGGGTGAGTTGCAAGGTTCCGTTGCAAGGTGGGCGTGCACCTCGCCGGGGCAAGCAATCGTTCGTTCCGTTCACATCGTGAGTTCAGGTGTTTGAAATTCGTCCGGATAGTTCGTTTGGTCCCGGACAGCTATCCCCGAATCTCAATATTCTGGACGTGCGCTGTCGGTCTCAAATCGGACGCGGGGTCCTCACGTTGTAGTGTCAGCGATTGCTGCGGTAAGGATTCGAGCAACTCGCCAGCGCCACTGAGGATCTTGTGCGGCACGACGATCAGCTGAGTTAGAGATAGTACCGAGCTCGACCAGAACCCGGTTGGGGATGGGGTTGTGAACACTACCGAGTACCCCAAGTTGCTGACGTTTGATTTCGCCACCGAGCTTCGCCGTTCGCATCCGCTCAGCGAGTTTGGTCGCCAATTCTGGTGTGCCCGGCGTCCGCAGACCAATCAACACTAAGCCACCGCGATGGGAAGGGTCGGGTGACGAGTCGTAGTGAAGCGACACAAAAACGACAGAAGGGCGATTGGTTGCCCAGGACTTTGCACCTGCATCGGCTCGGCCATAGAGATCGCTCGTCGACTCGGCACCTGCTTTAGCGATTGCACCGGGCCGCGTGAGTAACTCTGCAGTCGTTGGTTTAATCAAACTAGGATTGCTGGTCGCATTCTTTACCGGAACCAGCGCCGAGCTCTTCATAGTGAATACAACCCGACCACCGTATTGTTCAACTACGGCCCGGAGTGTCGCAGCCGTGCGGTACGTGAGGGAGGCCTCGGTGATTCCGGCTTGAACCGTACCGGGGTCTTCCCCTCCATGGCCGGGATCAATTACGACGGTGACACCGCGCAGCGCGTTTGGGGCAAGGGAAACGTCGGGCGGGAGCACCACGGAATTGCGAATCGCGTTTCGAACGGTGACACCTAGTACAACGATAATAAGCACGCAGATTAGAGCGCTTGTCAGTATGGCAATCGTTTTGCGAACGGGTTCCCGATTCCGCGATGGTGAAGGTCGAGCCGGGGAACGTTTCGGGTTTGGACGCCGATGGTTGCTGCTGGGCGACATTGCTCCATCTTTACCGCCATTGGGGCGATGCAGTGTCTTTGCTGGATTTTTGAGCGAACACGCTGTTGTTCACCAGGGCGGCGCCCACCTACATATCGTAGGTTGTCATGGCGCCCAAGAGTCGTCATTGATTTCGCGGCCGCACCAGTTTGCCGAGCGTGCTGGCATGCATGGTTGATCCGCCCGCTGCTAATCGCGATCGTAGCTAATCGGGGTCGTCTTCGTGGCCGGGGCGGGCTTGGAGTAGGCCTGCATAGGCGGTTGGGGCATCGATTTCACCTTCGAGTACTCGGTAAACGGTGCGACAAATTGGCATGGCAATTCCGTGACGTTCAGAGAGAACCATTACGGTTTCTGCGGTCCTTACACCCTCGGCGACCATGTTCATTTCGGCAAGGATTTCGGGGAGTTTGCGTCCCTTGCCTAATTGTTCGCCCACATAGCGATTGCGGCTTTGCGGGCTCATACAGGTAGCCATCAGATCGCCCAAACCGGCCAAACCAGAGAACGTAGTTGCCTGTCCGCCCATGGCCGTGCCCAACCTGGCCAGTTCCGAGAGTCCGCGAGAAACCACGGCAGCGCGGGTGTTGTCGCCAACGCTCAGCCCCTCAGCCATTCCCGCAGCGATAGCAATCACGTTCTTTAGCGCTCCGGCCACCTCGCAGCCCAGAACATCATGGTTTGTGTACGTACGAAAAAAAGATCGATGAAACACCGACTGCAAGGCACGGGCTACTGATAAGTCTTCCGTGGCAATGACCGCGCCAGCAGCGAAACCAGCCATCACTTCTTTGGCGAGATTTGGTCCGGTGAGCGCCGCAGCGGGATGACCGGGCAGAACATCTTTGATCACCTCAGTCATACGCAAAACCGTGCCACGCTCGAAACCCTTGGTCAGTGAAACCACGGGAATCCACGGGCGAATGTGGGGCGCACATTGTTCGAGAACCGATCGGAAGTTGTGTGATGGAATCCCGAGAATCACTACGTCGGCATCGGCGACTGCAGCACCCAAATTTGTTGTCGCTCGCAAAGACGCTGGCAGCGCATAGCCCTTTAAGTATTTCGAGTTGAGATGGTCTTCGCCGATTTCTCGCACCACATCCTCGTCACGGGCCCAAAGTGTTGTCTCATTCCTCGCTGCGGTTAACGCTGCGACTGTGGTGCCCCACGAACCAGCTCCCAACACCGCTACCTTCATTTGACGGGAACCGGTTGTCGACGATGGAGAAGCCATGCTCTGATCGTACGGCCCCACCGAATCAATTTCACGTTTGGTCCTCTTTGCCTCGTTTTGCTGATTCGTGGTGTTTCGTAATGGAGCCCGCTCATCCAACATGAACCAACGTTATTCTCGCCGAGTCGATTGGGATATTTGCTCGTTGCGCTGCATTGTTCGGGCTGCTCGTCTGATCTGCTGTCCGGATGGCAAATGCGATTGCAGCGTTTCGGACACACTCGTTTTGTGTTCCTAAAGTCGGCAAAGCTGTTGGTGTGAGTTTCCGCAATGCAATGACGGCTTTTGCCATGATCTTTCCCGCCGAGTTGCCCGACAAGTCGATGTTCGCCACCCTGGTGCTTACGTCGCGTTTTCGTCGTCCGGCCCTGGTGTGGAGCGGAGTGGCTGCGGCATTTTTGCTTCACGTGTCTGTGGCGGTGGGTGCCGGGAGCTTGCTGAATAAACTCCCTGAACGACTTGTCGGCGCGGTCGCTGCTCTTCTGTTCGCCGTTGGCTCGGTGCTGTTGTGGCGTGATTCGGACAGCGAGAAATCTGCGGTCGACTTGGCTGACGCCAGTGAGGCTAACGCTGGTGTAACTGACGCTGGTGTAACTAACGCTGGTGTAACTAACGCTGGTGTAACTGATGCTGGATTCGAGGCCGAGGGTGTATCAAGCAATCGATCCAGCAGCCGATCCAGCAATCGATCCAGCAGTCGATCAGGCGTGGAGATTTCTCAGGACTCGCCCGCTTTGTCTGTCGACGGAGTTGTAAACAAGAGTTTCCGCATTCGCACCATTTTGGTTACGTCGTTCGTGACGGTTGGTCTGGCCGAGTGGGGGGACCTCACCCAACTTGCTACCGCCTCCTTGGCCGCCGATCGAGGAGATCCGGTTGGCGTCGGCGTGGGTGCCTACCTAGCGCTTCTCAGCGTCGCCGGTCTAGCTGCCTTCCTTGGTCAATCAATCGTTCGCAGAGTACCTCTCAACGTCGTTCGACGCGCTGCCTCCGTACTGTTCGCCCTACTAGCCACCTGGACGATCTTCGAACTTTTCTGATCAACCCATGAATCTATGCACACGTGCTTCCATGCCGTTGCCCTCTTGGCTACGTGGTGGACAATCTTCGAGCTTTCTGACCAATCCATAAAGCGATACGGACGTGCTTCGCTGCTTGTCGCGCTCTAGCTGCGTAGGCGATCTTCGAGCCTTTCTGATCAACCCGTGAAGCTATGCGGACGTAGCAAATAGACTTGCATCGTGGTCCGATTGGTGCTTTGCGAGTGGAAGAGGTTTCGGTCGTTTGAGCGTAATCGGTAGAGGCTTCGCGTTGGAGGTCAGTATGGTTTTGTCTTTGTACGTGAACGTGACAATGTGTTGAGGATCACCTGAGATCGCGAAGGTTCCATCGTGGTGTTCTTGGTGGCAGCGGTTGCAAAGGTTGATCATGTACTGAACCGATGTGACTCGATCGGCTCGGTCTTCGAAGATGTGGTGGGCTTGGGTTTTGCCAATTCCTTGGCATTCTGGGATTCGGCAAGGCCCGTCGCGGTAGGCAAGGTATCGGTCCTGTCGCCAACTGGCATGATAAGCCGATGTAACAAGCCCGGTTGGTAGGCCGCTGGGGTCACAGTGTTGAATATCGATTTGAGCGTCGCACAGCAATGCCATGAGGCGTGGATGATCGATTGCCGGCCCATTTTCGTAATTCACTTCGCCGGTTTGTGCGTTCCAATGAATGATGATTCGAGTGTCGGCACGTTGCACGATCACGTCACCAAAGCTCGTACCGCAGAGTTTCGTAAGCGGGTCGCCCTTGCCCTCGGGTTCGGTCATGAAAGGGCTGTGCCAATTTGTTTCCCGATTCGCGGTTGCCTGCTGGGTTTCACTCTCGCCACCGTTGCTGCTCTTT
>JAYTWN010000391.1:0-6449 GCA_043743435.1 Acidimicrobiia bacterium | reverse complement strand
GCACATCCGGTCCAGCACCCCCAGCACCATCCGATCACGCACCCCAACAGGAGCGGCTCGGAATTCATCCGCTTTGAAACGCTCGCTACGTAAGGAACCAAACATGAAGACCAGCACCGATCGTATTCTCACCACCCACGTTGGCAGTTTGCCTCGCAACGAAGTAGTTAGCAATGGCATCTTTGCCATCGAACGTGAAGAAGCGATCGATCTGGGAGCTCACCACCAACATATTCATGATGCCGTCAATGCCGTTGTGAAACGCCAAGTAGAAGCCGGCATTGATGTGGTTAGCGATGGGGAAATGGGCAAGCTTTCCTACGCCACGTACATCAAGGATCGGATTACCGGTTTCGCTGGCGATAGTCCCCGTCGGGCCCCCAAAGACCTCGAACAATTCCCCACGTTTCTGGAGCGTCAAGCCAAGAGTGGCGGTACGCCTAGCTATCGGCGTCCGAAGTGTGTGGGTCCAATCGAAGTATTTGATACCGAACCATGCCATCGCGATGTCGTCACGATGCAAGCTGCCGCCGCTGAGCACAAACCCGTTGATGTCTTTATGAACGCTGCATCGCCTGGCGTCATTGCGCTCTTCCAACCAAATGAGTACTACCCCGATCACGAGTCTTACCTCGGAGCACTGGCGAATGCTATGCGCACTGAGTATGAAGCAATTGTCGCCGCAGGTTTCATTCTGCAACTTGACTCACCTGATCTTGGTTTAGGACGTCACATGATGTTCAAAGACGATGATGATGACGTGTACGAGCGACTCGCCAATATCCACGTTGAAGCCTTAAACGATGCAGTGCGCAATATTCCTGCCGACCGTATGCGATTGCATATCTGTTGGGGGAACTACGAAGGACCTCACACCTGCGATGCACCAATGTCACAGGTGCTGCCCATTGCCTTGCGAGCGAAGCCACAAGCGTTGCTTTTTGAAAGTGCCAATCCTCGCCACGCCCACGAGTGGCAGGTATTCGCGGACACCAAAATTCCGGATGACAAAATCCTCGTACCTGGTGTGCTCGACACCACAACACATTTCGTGGAACATCCAGAGCTCATAGCGCAGCGAATCGAGCAGTTCGCCCGGATCGTGGGCCGCGAAAGAGTCATGGCCGGAACCGATTGCGGATTTTCAACTTTCGCTGGGTACGCGGGTATCGATACCGAGATTGTGTATGCAAAATTCGCAGCCATGGCCGAGGGTGCAGCCATTGCCTCATCGCACCTCTGGCCGTGATGTCGAACTTCAAATCTCGATTGGCCGCCCACGAGCAGCTGATCGGAACGTGGATTAAAACCCCGTCATCAATTGTGGTGGAGGTGCTTGCTGATACACCACTTGATGTTTTGGTTCTCGATGCGGAGCACGCGCCGTTCGGACGGATGGAACTCGATGCCTGTGTGTTTGCTTGCCGGGCCCACACCAAACCCTGCTTGATTCGACTACCGACATCGCAGCCCCATGACATTTTGCAAGCGCTTGATCTAGGGTGCACCGGGATAGTGGTTCCTCATGTGCGATCCGGCCTAGAAGCAGCGGCCATCGTGAAGGCAGCGCATTACGGACCTGGGGGGCGCGGCTATGCCGGTTCGAGCCGGGCGGCACGATACGGTACCAAGTCGATCGCTGATCATAGGAGCGACAGTGCCGCCGAAACAGTCGTCATTGCGCAAATCGAAGATGCTGAGGCAATTGCTTTCACCGGCGAAATTGCTTCTACCTCCGGGCTTGATGCGGTCTTTATCGGCCCAGTTGATCTCTCAGTGTCTCTTGGTCAATCCGGCCCCACTGATCCTGTTGTCGTTCAGGCAATTGCATCCATCACTGCGGATTCGCTCGCTGTTGGCACCCCGGTAGGAATCTTCGCCAGCTCAACGGCACAGATTGCGCAGTACGCCTCAATGGGAATCACCTTGTTCATCGCTCAATCTGATCACCAGTTTCTTCGCCTCGGGGCTGCCCAACTTTTCAACCGCTGATCAAAGACTCAGACCCGAGCGGTGCATCGTTGCTCTCCTTGGCAAGTTTTTTAGCGGACGGGGAGAATCACGTTGCGATCACCGGGGCGGCCGGGTGCTCTGCGCAAGAAGGATTCACCGCGTTGCACAGCATTGGCTGCGGCAATCTCACGATGTGCACCTGCCAGGCCGACGAGGGATTCTGCAGCTTGTTGTCCAGGATCGATGGTGCCGTGGTGGTCAAGAACGGTAGAGGCCAACACGATCTGTCCGTCGGCGAGCTGGAGTACTTCTAGTATGCGCGCTTGCGAAGGCCAATCGATGATCGAGCTTGTGGTGATCTCCCAAAACCCTGCATTCACGCCAAGCGGATCGCGGTGGGCCTTAACCCGATGGTGGTGACGATGGCCGGTAAGCCAGCCAAGGACACACGGATGACGATGCAGAACTGCAGCAACCGGATCGGCCGATACTCGGTCGTTTGCAAAGCCCACAGCGCGGGTTTCGTTGGTCAAGGCTTCCGTTGGATGATGAGACGCAAGTAGTACGTACACATCCTTTGCTTCAGACAAGCGTTCCTCCAACCAAGCCAGTTGCGCCAAACCCACACTGCCCTGATAGTGCCCAGCCGGGTGATTGGTATCAATGGCAATGATGCGCACCGCACCAAAATCCGCTACATAATCCGGACGCAAACTGTTCACATCGTCACCAAACCCATGCCCACGAGTTGCATCGCGGTAAAGCACCTCTGACTGAGCTTTGCGACTATCGGAATCAATATGCGCGCGAATAAATTCCGGAGCGGAGATTCCTACCCGTTCGAGGTCAGCATGAACCGATCGAACCGAGGCGCCGACGTTGTACGAAGCGGGTTCTTCCAAATACGCAGTCAGTGCATCCTCGGGCAAGAATCCTGGCGGCATACCTGTCGACTTTTCAGACCCCACAGCGATCGCTTCCAGCGCGGCCGAGGTTTTCGCAGTTCCTTGACGAAGCCAGTCATGGTTCCCCACAACCCCCAACCACGGATGCTTCAATCCAACTGAAACAATCGGCTCATCAAGTGCTTTCAAAAGCCCAGGGTACGAGGGAAATCCATATGCACGCTTCCAATGATCGTCAACCGAAGGATCTGGGCACCAAAATCCCCCATCATCAATGTCAAGGCCGGCCTCACCAACAACTTCGATCCTGACTTCGGCACCTATCTCACCGCTAATTGCAGCCCGAGCCCCAGCTCCAGCTCCAGCTCCAACCCCAGCTCCCGCCCGAAACTCAGCCCCAGCCCGAACCTTAGCTCCAGTTCGAGCCCCTGCCCGAAACTCAGCTCCAGCTCCAGCTCCAGGCTCCCTCTTGCCCTCAAGACCGGTCGCTGTCTCCTTGCCATCACACGCTGCGACTGATTGGACACCGTCATAGGGCAAATGAACTACGCCCCCCTCCAGCAATGCTAAGTACGCATTGAGTTCGTTGCGTTGCGCATTGTCGATACAGTCACCCGTCACGATCACCACATCGAGCGGATCACCGGACACTGGCGCACAATCCAGCGCATTAATCGTGTCCACCATGGCGGCGAGTGCATGCTGTTGCAACAACTCATGCGGACGAAACATTGGCACCATGATGTCCCACCGGGCATCGGTGGCCGCAGCCAGCTCCACATACTCAGCCCGTGCCGGCGAGGATGCATCGATCACATGGGTATCAGTGAGATGAACCAACCGCAGCAGGGCCCGTGCGCCAACCAAACGATCGTCGAGCGCACCAGAGCCACCAGATCGAGCGCCACCAAACCCACCAGAGCCACCAGGTCCACCAGGTCCACCACATCCACCGAACCCACCAGAGCCTTCGGAGCCGTGAGAATCCAGGGGAGGCAGAGCCAAGTCGGTAACACTGGAATCGGCCAAAACACCGAGATCGTCACGCCACTGATGGGGCTCACCCGGCCCTTCGACCAAACTGCTAAACACCCGTCGGCCAATCGGCTCGCTTTGGCGCTGGATTGTGACATCTAACGTGGTTCGCACCGCACCACCAAAGCAGGTTCTTGCACTTCCGGCAAGTATCGTACGAGGGTGAATTCCTCCCCCGACGTAGCCACACGCCACCTCGGAGGTCATACGGAAGCAAACTTGCAAGCTGGGTCGGGAACACCGGAACTCGCCATGCAAATACCGACGGGCAAAGCAAAACCCGGGAGTACCGAATTTCGGTTGATGCTTTCCCTGTGCATGGCCCTCGGCGCTTTGGCTATCGATCTCATGCTGCCAGCGTTTCCGGAAATCCGCGTCGATCTTGGGCTGGCCAAAGGCTCACCGGCAGTTGCTGGACTCGTCACATTTTTTCTGTTCGGTATGGCGCTTGGACAAATCCCCGCCGGGCTTCTGACCGATCGATTCGGGCGACGCATCGTTCTACAGTCTGCTCTCTCGGGCATTGTTGTTGCCTCTATTGTTTCCGGGTTGGCGCGGTCGCTTCCCACGATGTTGGCGCTACGACTGGTGTGGGGAATGTGTTCGGGTGCGATTCGAGTGATCGTTATGGCTTCGGTACGCGACACGTTCGCTGGGTCGGCGATGGCCAAAGAAATGTCGTTCGTGATGTCGGTGTTTTTCGTAGCACCGATCCTCGCGCCATCGCTTGGTGCGGTCATTGTAAGTGTGGTGAATTGGCGAGCCGCTTTCTTCACCTGCACCGGTGCATCCGCTCTGCTCTTCGCCTGGATTGCCGTCCGTTTTCCTGAAACGCTGGTCGCCGAAAAGCGTCGGCCTATCTCGTTGGTTTCGGTTTCGAATGCGGCCAAAGCCATCGGCAAAAGCAGGCGAACGGTGTGGCTGCTGGTTTCCAACGTGGTCCTGATGGGTGCATTCAGTGGCTACATCGCCGGGTCCCAACAAATTTACGACGAGGTGTTTCACCAGCGCAAAGCCTTCCCGATTCTGTTTGGCGCCATGGCGGCACTGATGGCTGTGGGCACGATCACCAACGGCCGCTTCGTGGTTCGTCTCGGCTTAACCCATCTCATTGGGGTGCTCTCAAATTCCTATCTCGTTGGGGGTGTGGCCTTGCTGGTGTTGTCGATCGTCACGCACGGAAAGCCACCGCTGTGGATGTTCTTTGCCCTGCTCGCTCTCACCATCGCTTCGCACAGCACCTTGCTCACCAACGTGAACTCTTCCGCCATTGAACCCCTTGGAGCGTTGGCGGGAACCGGAGCTGCGGTGTTGGGTTCCACGTCGATGGCCATCGGTTCGGTTCTCGGCGGCATTACCTCCAACCGGTTCGATGGCACCGTCACACCCCTCACCACCGGCTTCGCCCTCGCCGCCATTGCATCCGCCGTTTGCATCCGCATTGCTCACCACGGAATCGCCCCACACGTGACGCCAGCCGCAACGCCCGCATAACCTCCCAACGATCAAAGACCGTTCCTTTTTCGAGAGCGGCGTCGGCAAAGACCTCACACCAAGACCCCACGCTAGCTACTCACATTGGGACCTCACTCTAAAGCCTCACATTATCCACTCACCTTGGGACCTCACGCCTAGACCTAACAGCTGGACCCCACGCTAGCTACTCACATTGAGACCCGATCAGCCGACTGGCAAAAAGAACTCGTTTCGATGTGACGGATGGCCCTAATCCTGAGTACCGTCGGTACCCTAATAGAGCCGAGTAGTTGCTCGGTTCTTCGGTTACGAGCAACGCGCTTGTGTAGCGAATTCGGGAGCATCCAATGTTGAAGGCCAAAGCAGCAGTTTTGTACGAAGTAGGCGGACCGTGGAAGATCGAAGAGGTCGATGTCCGCGATCCCGAGGCAGGCGAAGTTCTGGTGAAGCTGGCCTCGTCGGGCCTGTGTCACTCCGATGAACACTTGTTGACGGGCGATATGCCGACGGCGATGCCCGTGGTTGGTGGCCATGAGGGCGGCGGCGTGATCATTGGTTTGGGCCCAGGTGTTACTGATTACGAAGTCGGCGACCATGTCGTGTTTGGCTTCATTCCCAGCTGCGGAAAATGCCACTGGTGTTCCATTGGTAAGACCAACCTGTGTGACCGTGGAGCCACCATCATCTCTGGCGACGGTACCTACTCAACGTTCGATAAAGACGGCGTTGGCCTCAACAAGATGTGTGGCATTGGTACCTTCGCAACGCACTTGGTGGCCAAGGTTGAGAGCTGCATCAAGATCGACAAAGACATCCCTCTCATGCAAGCTGCGTTGGTGGGTTGTGGCGTAACCACGGGCTGGGGTTCGTCGGTGTACGCCGGTGAAGTAAAGCCCGGTGACAACGTTGTGGTGATCGGTGCCGGCGGTATTGGATCCAATGCCATTCAAGGCGCAAAAATCGCTGGTGCCAAGAACATCATCGCTGTTGATCCTGTCGCATTCAAGCGGGAGAAGGCTATGGAGTTCGGCGCAACCCACACTGCTTCATCGATGGACGAGGCGTTTGGTTTGATTCAAC
>JAYTWN010000390.1:0-29095 GCA_043743435.1 Acidimicrobiia bacterium | reverse complement strand
CTTGAGCATTGTCGGCGAGTGCGGCGCGGAGTTGGGTGAGGGCGGTGGTGAAGGTGGTTTCCCATTCGTTGCGGAAGCGATCGGCTGCTGGGCCGGTCCATGAGGTGTTGGCCAGGATGCCACTTACTGCGCTGCGGAGCTCTTCTACTTTGCCGCCCTGTGTATCGAAGTTGCCGGCCAAAGAATCCATCTCGCCGAGATTGCCACCGAAGACGTTTGCCATTTGAGTTGTCCTTTCGTCGAGCGAGCCATGTTGGTTCGCTTCGTTAGCTAGGCGTTGTTGCCTTGCTAAATAACACGGTATGGCATGGAATGCATTTTGGGAGGGTGGCAACTCGCGCACGCGCCAAAGTTTGGAAAGTGGCGTGTTTTCCTTCTACTCATTCAAGAATGGACGCCTTGTTTTCCCATAGTTGGACCCCCTTTGCTACTTCGGATCGTTTTTCCCTATGTGTCGAACGCGCCGTGGGAACCTTTCGCGCAAGCGCGTGTTGCCACCTATGCAGGGGGTTCATTGCTTCGTACCGTCGTGGTCAATTCAAAGTCCACAGACCCCGTTTCAGGTTCGTTTTCAGCTTTCGTTGGCTCCACTGCTCTCGATCGCGCTCTGTTCAGATCTGATGACGTGAAAGGAATCATTCATGAGCAGCACCGACCTGTTCAACCAAGCACAAGCCAAACGCGAGGAAGCGCAACGATGCCGGGAACTGGCGGCAGAGCTTTCCAACGCTGGAGCAAACCTTGGAAGCTCGCTCGGACCTGTCGTCTTTGCCTTTGGTCCACAAACCTGGCTCGGACCCAATGCAACGCGTGTGGGACGGCTCCTTGATGGGTGCTTTAGCGCGCTGCAGAGCGCAACAAGTTCCCTTTCTGGCGATGGGCAAAGCCTTTACCTCAAAGCCCGTTGGCTCGATGAGCAAGTTGAAGTTCTCGAATCCGACGCGCGCATGATGGCGCGGGTGGAAGCCGAAGCCGAGTCGGCGCGTCAACGAGCAATCGCTGAAGCGGCAGCTGTTCAGGCTCGTGCCGCTCAAGCTGCGGCGGCCGCTGCATCTGAAGCCGCAGCGAAGGCATCGCAAGCTGCTTCGTCCTCGTCGACCAATGCAGCTGCACCTGCGGTCGTGTTTGCTCCGATTGCCACGACCGTTCCATCGGCTCCGGCTGCTCCGCCAGCAACTTCGAGCTCCAGTTCCTCAAACAGTTCCGATGACGATTACAGCGGGTGGTACTAACCGTGAAAACGCAACTCAAGCGAAAAACTCTCGGCAGTCAGTTGCCTTCGTTCCCGGCGGCCCCAGTTCGCAACGCAACGGTTCCCAATCAATACGTCGACGCGGAACGGCTTCACGAAGCACTCCAAACGCTGACTGCCACACGAACAGCGCTCCTTGCGGCTTGTGATCAGGCCGACCTCGCTTCCTCCCGGGCAGGCACCCCACTACGTACCCAGAATGTTCGTAGCCAGATCGAACTGTTGACGAACGAAGTGCGAATAATCGCTTCACGAATCGCCGAAGCGGTTGCAGGGGAACTTGCCCAGCGCCACGGTGTCGCTGCCGGCGTAGGGACGGCACTGTCGGCTCGTCGCCCCAATGAGATCGATCGAGAGTTTGACCCCCGCGATCGTTCTGGACGATTCGATCCCCGTTTTCGAGCTGAACGCGACAATGCCCGTGGACGGGGCCGTGACCAAGGCTTTGACCAAGAGTGGGAATTTCTGCATCGGTCCTTGCGAGATCCTCGCTGGTACAGGGTCGCAAGAAGCACCAACCAAACAGGAGCGATCGTCCCAAACCTTTTGACGCAATTGGCCTCAGGGAGCGGATCCAAATCAGCCAAGCCGCCAAAACCGGTGATTCTGGGTCCACCAAATCCCTTGACCGTTGAGCAGGCGCTAACGAAGGTTCGTGAGCTCTTGAAAGACGGTGGTTGGGGCGAGGACCGCCTTATGAACGGGGAGTTGAAGACTTTGGTGAAGCTGTTTCTCAGCCTGGGCTCCGCAACCGCAACGGCGGTGATCGCAAAGTTGACCGACTCCGAACTCAAGCTCATTGCCGACGACATTGACTCATCGGGTCTCGGCAATTACGACGGGCTTTCGTCGTCAGAAAAGGAGGCTTTCATCGTCGACCTGGCCACGAAACTCGATGCGAAACAGTTTGGACGCATAGCAGTAGCCTTCGACGATCCCGAGCAAATTGCCAGGGTCCTGGCACGAACGAAGGACAGCTGGCCCGCCAAACAAGGCTTCTTTGCCTACTGCGAGGAGAAGTTTGCAAAACTGCAGGCACGGCTCCGAGATAACCTCGAAGGCGATACTTGGAGCAATTCCGCTGCATACTTATTGGCTTCTCTATCTGCAGGCGAACTAGTAACGGCCGTATCGAATCCCAAAGCGTCACCGGAGTTTTTACAGTCGCTCTTTCGTTCCGCTGCTGGATTTCGAACGGGAAGCGTTACTGCGAGGGGCGCCGATGGCACCTCCTATACCGATACCCAGTATTGGTTTGAGCCAACCTTGCTCCTGAAACTCAACGAACTTGCGCTGCAGTTCCCCGAGGCAGCAGCGGCGATGCGGTTCCTAGTTTTTCAGCAAACGATTGAAGCGCTGGCTTGGGCGAAAGGTATCTCGTCGATTTCGTCGGATGATGCCAGCCTGAAAACCGTTCTCCTTGCAGCCAACAACGTTCTGAATCCTCATCCCATCCTGTACCTACGAATTCACAGCGCGGAGCAGGACACCTATGAAGAGTGGATTGTTCAGCTGTTAAAATCGGGCGAAGCAGAACTCGTAAAAGCCCTGCTCGCAAAGGCCGGGTTGGAGAGCGAAGGTGGTGACTTTCGTTCGACCGGGTACGTTCTCGGTATTGTGCAACGCGCGGCTAATCGTGTGGACCGAGATAACGAACGCAAGATCGAGTTAGCGGTTGGGCTAACTGGGGGACTACTTAACGCGCTTCCCGCAGCGCAACAAGTTGTAGCAGCGCTCTACTTGGAGATCCTGAACGACGCGAGAAAACTCACGGCCAACGGGATGAATTTGGGCGATGTCTTGATGCACAGCCTGAAAACAGCACTGGCTGGAGACGCAAATATCCAATCCAGGGATCAACTCCAACAGGGATACGCTGACGCTATCGATTCGAGGAATGTAACTCGATGAAGATTGAAGTCGACTTAGGCCCCGTCTGCGATACTGGTTTGGTGTTTTCGGACTTCTTCACAGGTTGTCGCGGTAGGGAGCAATGAATTTACGTTCCAAGATTTCGATTCTGCTTTTGGGCGCGTGCGCCGTAGCTATCGCTGCCATGGGGTACCGCTCTGTGCAGAAAGTCGAATGTCCTGGGGCAAGCAAGCTTTGGGCTTACCGCGGCTATCCAAATGTAACGTCGACGGAATCTGCGCTTGTTGCCTTTGTTGAGCAAGGCCCTTCCTTCGGTGAGATCGAAGAGTGGTCGAGAAGCAAGAATTGTTCTGGGGATGGAGAACTTGTTGGCCGGGTTTTCGCGGCTGCTGTCGAAGCAAAGAGCCAGGATGTCTTGCTTGGTTACATGTACATTGCGGTTGTTGACTCAAAAAAGAGCGGCTCATCGGAGGCGGCCGCCACTGAGTTTTTGAGAATCTTCTCAAGCCCCTACGCAAGACGAATTTTTGATAGAAACACCATTGAAGCCAGCGCGTTGAATATTCGAAAAGGCGATGCGTCATTCGCACAAACGCTTTTGCAGGTACTTAGCGGCCCCCTCAGCCCACAAACCCGACAGGCTTTCGAGAAAGAAGTTCGAGCGAATCGGCTAGCAAAAGGAAAGCCCTGAGGTGAGCTCGCCGTGTCTGGGCGAGATTCGAATTGCCAATTGCGGGCTCGGTGCGACCACGAATGCTTGTGGCAAATTACGCAAGATGAAGTTTCCCGAAGGCCGTTAAAGGCGTTTTAGCCACTTTTTGGCTTCTTCGGCTCGTTTGGTGAGTTGTTCGACGGTGGCTTCATCGATGCGGGTTACGCCCGAGGCCCGGTTAAGTTGGCCGTTGATTTGGGCGTGGCCAAGGTTGGTGAAACGGGCGAGTTCGCGGGTGAGCTCAGCGTTTTCTAAGCGCATAGCTTCCTTCTGCTCGTAGCGGCTCAACCCACCCGAATCTGCCGTTGGCCCGCCGCCAAACAGCGTCCCCTGCAAGCCCGACGTGAGATCGATCAGGTCAATCGTGTACGCATCGGGATCTACATCAACAGGCATGATTACGTCGCCCTGCTCATCGAGACCGGCATCAACATCATCTTCGTAATCGTCGTCGAATACGCTTTGCACCGGTTGATCGCCATCGGTCACCACCGCAGAAAGCGCAGCGAAGAGCGACATCTGCTCGTCGGGTTCACCCACCTGTTTGTCGAGCTCGGTGGGATCGGTTTCGCGTGGACCGTCGAGTGCATCGCCAGCATCCTCTGCGCGCTTACGAAGGGAATGTCTACGCTTCTCGGCAATTTGAAATGCGTAAGTACGAAGTCGGGGATCATCAGGAATGAAGAGGTACGCCTTTTGTCGGCGTTGCCCACGGTTCCATCGAACCAAACGCCCTACCGCTTGACGAAAGAACAGTTCGGTGGTGGTTGTCGTCGCAAAGACACCAATTCCTAGGCGAGGAATGTCGACGCCTTCGGACACCATACGCACGGCCACAATCCAGGGTTGCGTGCCGTTGGCGAAGTGGGCAATGCGGTCTGAAGCATTGGGGTCATCCGATAACGCCAGTGTGGGGGTGACGCGCAATCGGGTGCGCATCATCTCGGAGATGGCTCGGGCGTGGTCTTGATCCGTAGCAATGACCAAGCCGCCGGCATTGGGGACCCGCTCGCGTAACTTCATGAGCCGATCGTGGGCTTGGGACAACACCGCGGGGAGCCATTCGCCGTCGGCAGAAAGTGCGGTGCGTAAACGCTGTGCCGATTTGGTGCGATCAAGGGCATCATCGAACGAGGCGGAATTCAAGCCGCCATCGGGAGCAACCCATTCCATGAACCCGTTGATGCGGGGAAAGTATGCCGGGCGCACCACGCCGCCGTCGGCCAGCGCATCGTCATAACCGTACTCAAAGTTGGCGATGGCTTCTTCGAGTTTGTACTCCACAAAAGGAATCGCGCCTGTATCGGACCTGAAGGGGGTTCCGGAAAGGGCCAAGCGCTTCGCTGCTGGATCGAAGGCCATGCGGATTGCTTCACCCCAGGCCCGATCGTCGGACGCGTGGTGAATTTCGTCGAGAATGACAAAGGCGTCGGCCGTAAGTGCACGTAGGGATTCAGCGCTGGAGGCGACCTTTTGGTAGGTGGTTACGATGCCGTGCATGTCCGGTGGGAGGCGCCCCGATGCTGCCGCCCATGCCGGGTCGAGTTGCAAACGGAACCGGGCCGCCGCTTGGGCCCACTGGGCCTTCAGGTGAGCCGTTGGGGCCACCACCACGACTCGTTTCACCGTTTTGGCTCGCATGGCCCGCAGTGCCGCCATCAGGGCAAAGGTGGTCTTTCCCGCACCGGGGGTGGCCACTGCGAGGAAATCCGGGCGCGTATGAGCCTCGAAGGCATCCAATGCGGCTTTTTGCCACGGACGAAGGCGAACAAGACGTTCCATACGGGCCGACGATTCTTGCACTCGTCAGCGCAGGGCTCGTTCTCCCTGGTGTGACCCTTATCCTGGTGACAGTCGCGGTGCCAACATCGGGCACCTCAACCAGGTGATTCGCCCGTTTCAATCAGATCGGAGCGATGGTCGTTGCCCAGGTTGTAGATCTAAACCCTTGATGGGTCTGATGGGTCTGATAGGTCTGGTTGGTCTGATCGATCTGGTTGGGCGGTGGAGGCGGGTGAATCCCAGGGTCATCCGAGTTATGGCTTGATGAAAAGGGTTTCTTTGTAGAAGCGGAGCTCTTCGATGCTTTCGCGAATGTCGTCGAGCGCCCGGTGGCCACCGGCTTTGCGAGGGGCCTTCTTCAGTACCTCGGGATTCCAGCGGCGAGCCAGTTCCTTAATGGTGGACACGTCGACGTTGCGATAGTGCAGGTAATCGTCAATCGAGGTCATATACACGCTTAGGAAACTACGATCGGTACCTATTGAGTTGCCGCACAGTGGGATGGTGTTGGCCTCGGTGATGTGTTCTTTGAGGAAGGCCAACGTTTGCGCTTCGGCTTCGGCGACGGTAATGGTTGAGGCTTTGATGAGCTCAAGCAAACCGCTTCGGGTGTGCATGTTGACTACAACTTCATCCATTCCAGCGAGCTGCTCGTCGGTGGCGTGGATAACCAAATCGGGGCCTTCGGCGACAACATTGAGCTCATCGTCGGTAATGATCGTGGCAATCTCCACCACTACATCGCGGCTTGGAATCAGCCCGGTCATCTCCAAATCCATCCACACCAACACGATTAATCATTCCCTCTTTGAGATTTCGCGGCACATTTCCTGCGCAAAACGACCTTAACTGGATCGAAACCCTAGTGCGTCTGCCCCAACTCAGCTGGATTGTTGTTGAGATCACGGTGGTCTCGGCCAGCGCTCGACAAGCTGTTGATTGGTTTGATTGGTTTGATTGGTTTGATTGATTCGATCGGTTTCGCTTCGCTGATCCGCGGCGGTTTCGTAGGCTTAGGGAATGCCCGGTGCTATCGAAAACCAAAGCGACCTTCAAAACGAGCTCCAAACCAAAACGGATTCGTCCTCAACCCTGCCGACAACCTCGCCGAAATCCTTGCCGTTAACCCTGCCGTTAACCCTGCCGGTTTCCGTCAAGGTGCTCGACCCCGAATTGCTGCTGCCAAGGTATGCAAACGAAGGAGATGCGGGGCTTGATCTGGTAGCTCGGGTTGATGTCGAACTGGCGGCCGGCGGCGGAAGAGCAGTGGTGCCGACGGGTATCGCCATCGCGGTTCCCTTGGGTTGGGGCGGGTTTGTGCTGCCGAGATCGGGTCTGGCTGCTCGACACGGGGTAACGGTAGTGAATGGTCCCGGGTTGGTCGATGCGGGGTACCGTGGGGAAATCATGGTGCCGTTGATCAACACCGATCCCTCTGTCGGGTACTCCATCAAGCGGGGCGAGCGCATTGCGCAGCTGCTTTTTCTGCAGGTACCTGAAGTTGTCTGGCAGGAAACCGAAGAGCTCCCCGAAGTTCCTGGCGGCACCGACGGGCGTGGGGCGGCAGGCTTTGGCTCTTCGGGCAGGTAATACTTGGCCATGGCTCTTGATCAACGCTTCGAAGTAGTGCCCGGGCTCACCGAGACGATCTCGTTGAAGTGGCGCAAACACGGCCCCGAGATCCTACCGTTGTGGGTGGCCGACATGGACTTTCCCGTGGCTCCGCCCATTGCCGCTGCGCTGGCGTCCTACGTGAGCAAAGGGTTCTACGGCTACCCATTGCATTCGTACTATCGCGATTTGGCGAAAGCGTATTGCGGCTGGGCCAAACGCCACTACAACCTGGAAGTGGATTCTGACCTCGTCTGTTCACTTACCGAAGTAGTCCAGGGTATGCACGCTCTGATCCATGTTTTTACCGAGCCAGACGACGCGATACTGCTCCTTACCCCGATCTACCCACCGTTTCTCGGAGTGCTGAAAGAGCAACAGCGGCGCATGGTCGAGTACCGGATGACCGTTGCCGATGGCCGTTGGTTGCTTGATCTAGAGGCTCTTCGGGATTTGGTGGAGCGAGAACGTCCAAAAATGTTCTTGCTCTGCCATCCACACAACCCGCTGGGTCGAGTGTTTTCTACTGTCGAGCTGGCTGGGATCGCGGCGATTTGTGAAGAGTTCGATGTCCTGGTGGTTTCCGACGAAATCCACGCGGACCTTGTCTTCAATCCCTACACGCACATACCGTTTGCCTCAGTTCCCGGTGCTGCAGAGAAAACCATTACCATTACAGCCGCTTCGAAGTCCTTCAACCTGGCGGGCTTGCGATGTGCGGTCATGGCCTTTGGCTCGACGGCCTTGAAAGAACACTTCGACCGGGTGTTTTCGTCCCACATTCTTGGCGTTCCCTCGGTGGCGGGCATGCTGGCCAGCATTACAGCCTGGACCGAGGGCGATGAGTGGATGGCAGATTGTTTGCGCTATCTTGATGGCAACCGTACGTACGCCTATGAACGACTTTTGCCGTTGGATTTGGTGAGCGCGGACCGGGCCCCGATCATCGAAGCAACCTACTTGCAATGGCTCGACTTCTCCACGCTCGTTGCTGAAACAGAAGAAAATGTGGCGCTTTTGCTGTGCGAACAAGCCAAGGTGGCCCTCAACGAAGGACCCACATTCGGCACCGATTTGGCTCGCAACGCCCGACTGAATCTTGGCACGTCACGTTCAATGCTCGCCGAAGCGCTCAACCGCATCGAGACATGGACGGCAACGCGCTAGGAGACGGGCGGCGCTAGTGCATGTGCGCGCAAATGATGTTGCTGTCGCCAAGGGCGTAAAAGATACTCCGAACAGCCAAAACGCCGCTTGACAACAGCCACATAACTTGCGCTTCCCTGCACTGCTAGTGCATGTTCGCGTGGATTAGTCGCGCATCACCCGAGCGCACAGTCCAACGATGGCAGAGGAATATCGAGTCAAGCGACACGCAACGAATTCACGCTTCACTGCACTAGACAACCAGGGGCGCCCGCTTCTGTAGTTAACGAGCAGCGAAGGTTACGGGCACGCTGCGAGGGCCACGCACTTGACCGCCAGCCCAGGTAACGGTGCTTGGATCGGCGAGGGCGAAAGAGCCCACTCGGTCGATCCAGGTCTGCAGGGCTATGCGCAGTTCTAGACGTGCCAGGTTCGAGCCGGCGCACCGGTGGATTCCAGCACCAAAGGCCACATGACGGTTTTCGGCACGATCGAGGATGACCGTGTCGGGATCAGGAAACACGCTGGGATCCCGGTTTGCTGCCGGAAATGACAACGTAACTCGGCGGCCTTTAGGGATGGGGCACCCAGCAATTTCGGTATCTTCTAACGCGACGCGACTCATCGAAACCGGCGCAAACATGCGTAGTAACTCTTCGATTGCCGTGTCCCAAAGCTCGGTCTCGTTGTTGTTCGTGGCATTTCGTAAGCGCGCTTGGTGCTCAGGATGCTGGGCGAGATACCAGAGTGACGATCCTATTGCCGACCAGGTGGTGTCAATCCCGGCGACCAGCAACAAGATGAGGTTGCCAATGATAATGCGCGGTTCGAGCACCTGATCATTGTCCAACTTGCCGTGGGCCAGCATGGAAATCAGGTCGTCGGTAGGGTTCTGAATCCTGTCAGCAATTTCTGCGATGAAGAATTCACCAAGCTGAGCAAAGGCGGCGATTCGGCGGTCGGGAAACTCCACGCCGTGTTCCAAAATGTCACGTACCCATACGATGAATGTATCCTGCAAATGGTCCGGTACCCCTAACATTCGTCCGATTACGGTAGCCGGAATCTTCTGCGCATAGTCAACCGCAGCGTCGGCGTGACCGTTGGCAAGAAATCCGTCGATCAACGACTCACAGAGCGCCTGAGTAACTGGTTGCCATTTTGCCACGGCACGCTGCGTCATTGTAGGAAGCATCATGCGACGGGGCCCAGCATGGTCGGGGGGATCAGAGTTAATGATCGATTTCGGCCGGTTTGGGTCGGAGTAGTCATCCGTAGTGTTGGCAATAGAGGTGCCCAGGGTCGACGTGAGTGCCGTGGTCTTGGCGGCCCCCTCAATCACTGCTTCATAGCCAACCACCAAATGGGTTCCACCCCACCGCTCGCTTTTCACTACAGGGCACGCGGCACGCATTTCCGGCCATTTAGAAAATGGATCGCGTACGTACGATTCGTCAAAGGTATCGAAATCGTTGGCCCAATCGGTTACGGGAGGATTCGTCATGGCTCTCCTGGTGAAGGTCTGTTTGCGGCTGAAATTCAGGATGCTGTTGGTTGAAAACCAAGAAGGAATGAAGGCTAAGGGGGTTCTAGAAGATGATGACGTTGCGGGCGATGGCGCCGGTCTTCATGGTGGCGAAGCCCTCGTTGATGTCATCGAGTTTGATTCGTGCGCTTACCAGTTCATCCAGCTTGAGTCGACCCTGCATGTAGAGGTCGATGTAGCGGGGCATGTCGATACGGAAACGGTTGGAGCCCATGTTGGAACCCTGAATTTTGCGTTCGGCCAAAAGATCAGCGCCGTGGATTTCGATTTTGATGCCATAGGGGATCATGCCGATTACCGTCGCCGTGCCACCGGGGCGAAGCATTTGGAATGACTGTTCCGCGGCGGTCTTGGAACCAATGGCCTCAAAGCTGTAGTGCGCCCCGCCTTTCGTGAGTTCCTTCACCGCAGCAACAGCGTCGACATCCTTTCCATTGATGACGTCGGTGGCACCAAACTCTTGGGCCATTTCCAGCTTGGCGTCGTTGAGATCAATGGCAATAATGCGTCCGGCACCGGCGATGCGCGCACCTTGAATACAGTTCAAACCAACGCCTCCACAACCAATCACCGCAACTGTGGAACCAGCCTCAATGGCGGCCGTACGAAACACCGCACCCACTCCCGTGGTGACACCGCAACCAATCAGCGCAGCACGGTCGAGCGGCATGTCCCTATCGATTTTTACCAGGGCGTGCTCGTGCACCAGCATCTGCTCGGCGAAACTCGACAGGCGCATGAACTGGTGCACATGCTCGCCAGCGAGTGAAAGCCGCGAACCGGTTCCAGGTGCGCGTTCAATGGCGGTTCGGTTGTTGCAAATCGACAGCCGCCCGGTCAGGCAGTATTCGCAGCCACCGCAATACGCCGAAAGACATGTGATCACATGATCACCGGCCTGCACGTAAGTGACGCCCTCACCAACAGCTTCGACCACGCCGGCAGATTCGTGGCCAAGCACCGAAGGAACGGGATGGGGGTAGAGCCCCTCCATAAAGTGCAGATCGGAATGGCAAAGTCCGGCGGCAGCCGTCCGCACCAAGACCTCCCCCGGACCAGGTTTATTGACCGTTACGTCAAGGATCGAAAGGTGGCCGGGGATTGATTCCAAGACGGCAGCGCGCATCGGAGTAGCTTGCCACCAACGCGTCCTGAGGGCAATTGCATGTTGTTGAGAGATGTGGCTATCGTCACACGCTGAAGAAGTCGCGGGTTCCTTGCGCCCATTTCGGAAGCGTCCACCCACGGGCGTGAAACGGCAACGTGCGTAGGGAACCCAGCGAAACCGACCCCGATTTCGGAGGAAACCATGGCAACGAAGTACTACGTGACCGACACCAACCTTTCGGAGCGTTTTCCGCTCTATACCCGAGCCAATGTGGGCGAGGTTTTCCCTGATCCGGTAACCCCGCTCTCGGGCGGATCGATGTTGTGGCAAGCCGAGGAAGGGTGGCGCGATGCCTGGGTTCGTATGGGTGCTTTCGATGCCGACGAGTTCCCGGCCGATTGGTGTCAACTTGGCGTGGTGGGTGGCTATTGCTATCTGAATGCGTCGCTCATTCGTTTGTTTGGTGTTCGGGCTCCGGGCCTTTCTTGGCAGGACATGGATGCACAGTTCTTTGGAGCACAACCCGGTATTCCTGATTACGTCGAAGTTCCCGGTGACGAGCGGCTCGATCTCACCGAAAAAATTGGCGGTACGTTCGGGTACGTACTCAGCCAACACTCGCTAAGTGCACTTACGGAACTTACAGACGATCGGGCCTCGACTAAAAAGATTCGGGCGGAACGTCCAGATTTTGCGGCCCTCAGCGAAGCCGAATTGTGGGACAAGTTCAATCGTTTGATGCCTATCCACCGTCTGCTGTTCAGCCATCACCTCTTTGCCACCTATATGGCCACGGTGCCAGTCGGCATCATTTCGGCAGTGGCCACAGCAGTCGGCAGACCTGATTTGATCATGCCGTTGATCGCGGGAATCGGTGAAGTGGACTCCGCGGCACCAAGCCATGCCATGTGGTCACTCGGTCGCCTCATTGCCGGATCCGCGCAACTGACCGCCGAATTTAACGACGGTGTTGTGGGTTTGATTCATCGTTTACAATCGTTGGGATCGGCAGATGCATTGGCGTTCCTGTCTGAGTTTGAGGCGTTCCAGTTGGAGTTCGGATCACGCGGACCCAATGAATGGGAGATGCGATCACCTTCCTGGGAAACCCGCCCGGAGCTTGCCCTCTCGGCCATTGACCGTATGCGGTTTGCGTTGACCGAACAAGATCCCGCCACCATGAACGCCTCACGAGCCGCTGATCGTGAAGCCGCCGCCGTCACGTTGTTGGCTATGGTCGAAGCCGATCCAGCCACTCATGGGCAACTCGGTGCAGGTATCGCGGCAACCAAAGCTTGGCTACCCGGGCGCGAACGAACCAAAACCAACAACATTCGTTTGATCCACGAAATGCGCATGACCATGCGCGAACTTGGTCGACGCATGGTTGCTAAGGGTGCATTCGATGAGATAGAAGATTTTGGCTTCATCAAATACGAAGAATGGGAAGCGGCCATGGCTGATCCCATCTCGTTCGCCGAAACTGTTCGTACCCGGCGCGCTGAGTACAACAAACTGCTGGAACTGGTTCCGCCGTTTGTGTTTGAACGCCATGCCGAGCCACCTTCAACCTGGGCTCGTCGTGATGCTGCGGTCGAAAACAAACTCGGTCTTGGCGACGTGCTCCAAGGTATGCCCGGCTGTTCTGGTGTAGTGCAAGGTCGGGCCCGAGTCATTTTGGATTCCAACGATCCAACGGATCTTGATCCCGGCGATATCCTCATAGCCCCCATTACCGACCCATCGTGGACGCCTTTGTTTGTGCCAGCCGCCGGTGTGGTGGTTGATGTCGGAGCGCCACTTAGCCACGCCATTATCGTGAGCCGCGAACTGGGCATCCCGTGTGTCATCTCCGCCACCGATGCCACCCGTCGTATTCCCAACGGTGCGCTCATCCGTGTCGACGGCAACACCGGCGCTGTCACCATCCTCGAAATGCCCTAAACGGTTTGGCCTTGCGCCGAAACCTCATTTCGACGAAAGCTGGAACGTCCCGGTGGCGCGCTCTACACCGTTGTCGTAGAGGTTTCGGCGCTTGTCGATGTCGATGTCGTTGTCGTTGTCGTAGTCGTCGAAGTTGTGGTGGAGGTTTCGACGAGGGCCGAAGGGTTGATGCTGTCGGCGTTGGGTCCAAGAAGCGAACGGTAATCGTCGCGGGAAACTGAGCCGGTGGTGGGTTGGCCATTGGCGAGGGGAACGGCGATGGGGCGTCCATTTGCCCGGAATCGAACGCGGCCTATTCCGGCGGGAGTGACGGTGAACACGATTTGGGCAATCGCGAGTGACTGCTCGGGGCCGGGAAGGTTCAGGAATTCGGGGCCGAGTTCGATGCTGGCGACGCCACCGGAAAGCTTTGCGTCGACGATCATGGTGGAATCGACGATGGCGCTACGCAAGCTGCTCTCCGTTGCGATGGAAAGGGGACCGAAGCGGAGTGCGTTAATTGCGTTGACGAGGTCGTTGCCCTCCTGTGAGCGTCGGGCCGGAACGATCTGACCGAATGGGTCTATCCAAAAAACATCGAGCGGGTAGACCAACGGGATCAAAGCGGTAGACGGGGGAGGAGACGTCGCGGCCGGGACGGAGCTAGGTGTCACGACGGTTGTAGATGTTGTGCTGGTTGTCGTGGTGGTGGCAGGAATTTCACGGACGGGCTTGTACCCCAGTTCGTCTTTTCTCAGTGGCCGATCCGTTCGATCAAGGGGAACGCCGCAGCCCGAAACAAGCGCAGTGACGGCCACCGCAACGGTGAGCCCAGCAGTGCGCCAAGCCGTTTGCTGGCGTTGAGCCTGGATGGAGTTGGCGGTCACGATCTTGGTCTTGATTGGGGTTTGGGTCGGGCTCAGGTCTAGAGGCCTTGGTTGGGCCCCGAGGAAATGACGGGAATTCATGCGTGGTGCTCCGGAAGAGAAACGGTGAATCGAGCGCCACCTTCGGGACTAGCAGCAATAGAAACGGTTCCGCCCATGAGCCGAAGGTGTTCGGTGACTAAGGCCAATCCCAAGCCCGCACCGGGAAGATGACGTCCGTGGCCACCGCGAGCGAAGCGTTCGAAAACTCGTTCGCGTTCTGAATACGGCACGCCCGGCCCACCGTCATCGACATGCACACTTAGCACTTCGCCAACTCGCTGCAAACGAATGGCCCGTACCCCACCTCCGTGATTATTGGCGTTCTCTACAAGGTTGGCAATCACCCGTTCGAAGCGGCGAGCATCCACCTGAACCTCGCTTGGCCCTACATCTTGGGCTACCTCAAGCAAGCTGGCGTTAATGCTGAGGTGGGAAAGCAAGGACCGCAAGAGCGGCTCAGCTCGTAATGAAACCATATCGATGCTGGCCGCCCCCGCTTCGATTCGGGCGATTTCTAGGAGATCGAGCACAATCCGTTCAAAACGTTTAACGTCCTTTTCTAACAACTCCACGCCCAGCTGAGCCCGCTCCCCCAGTTCACCTTTGCGGTTAGCTACTAATTCCACGGCACCGCGCATGGACGTGAGAGGTGAGCGGAGTTCGTGACTGACGTGAGAAGCAAAGCGCCGTTCTCGTTGGATCTTTTCTTCCAACGAATCGGTCATTGAGTTAAACGAACTCACCAGCCGTGTGAGGTCTCGGTCTTGCGAGTTTGCTAAGCGCGCAGAGAGATCACCCTTTTCAATTTTCTCCGCCGTCGCAGCGATAGTACCCAGCGGCCGCATAATTCGTCGGCTCGCATACAGACCCATCAGAGCACCGAGAACGGTGGCCACGATGGCGCCAGCAGCTAGGGCTTTGCCAAGTGCACTCAGGGTTCGTTCCAACTCATCGAGATTGGAAACCTCCATGTACATGGTGGGAATCACGTCTTCGGTTTCGCGAAGCCCCGGTGATCGATTCGACGGGCCCAGGGGAATAGCGACGGCAAGAAAAGGTTTGTCGTTGCGAGCAAAACGTTGACGAGTAGCTCGGCCGTTGAGAGCATTGCGAAGAAACGAATCGGGGAGATCGGTTTGGGGTGAAGAGTTCGCCCTGGTGACCACCCACCGACCATCGATGCGCAGTAGTGGTTCCGTGGACACCCCGGTCACCACTCGGTCAATGGTGGCTTTTGGGTCAGCGGATTCGATACGGAGCGCGTTGGCGACTTGTTGCGCGTCGAACGAAGCTTGGCGAACGGCGAAGGTTTCTCGCTGCGACACCAGCACGGTCCGGGCTTGGTTGTAGGTAACGAAAGACAGCACGAGCGAAAGGGTGAGCCCAACAAGAGCAAAAGCCACGCTGGAACGAGCGCGAAGCCCAAACCGAGGGAGATGCGGACGTTTCATCGTCGGCTCAGAACATTGCGACTTGGTTCATGGGACAAGTTTGTAGCCGAGCCCACGGACCGTCACAAGATGCTGTGGCGTTGAAGGGTTGGTCTCCAGCTTGACTCGAAGACGATAAATCTGGGTGTCCACGAGCCGTCCATCACCCAAGTAGTCATAACCCCAAACCCGGTCAAGGAGCACTTCGCGAGAAAGCAGCTCTCCCGGGTGCTCGGCCAACTCGCACAGGATCTTGAATTCCGTCTTGGTAAGGATCAACGGTTCATCGTGCCAAAATGCTTCTCCCGCCGTCGGCCGCAGCAGCAGCGGACCTACCGTAAGTTCGCGTAGGTGATCGCTTGGCGTTTCGTCGGTATCGGTCGATCCCGTGGCCCCGTGTACCCGTCGGAGGAGTGCTCGTAAGCGCGCCGCCAATTCCTTCGGGGCAATGGGCTTCACCAGATAGTCGTCGGCCCCCGCTTCGAGACCGGCCACTACATCATGGGTGTCGGCCTGGGCGGTGAGGATAACAATGGGGATGCGGCTGTGCTCACGGATACCGCGAACAACTTCGAATCCGTGCACATCGGGCAGCAAGAGATCGACAATGGCGATGTCGATGGTTTCCGTACGGGCCGTCTCCAGGCCTTCAGTTCCCGTAGCGGCGCCAAAGACGGTGTAACCCTCATCTTCGAGGTTTAGGCCCAGCGTGAGGCGGATTTGGTCGTCATCTTCAACGAAAAGCAGGGCCGTTGCCATCCCTGCATCATTGCCCACTCAGCCGACTGGTGCGACCCGAATTCGTGGCCGTTTCTTACCTTTCCGCTGCGGTGGAGGGTGGGGTGGGAACTTGTTCCGAAACTGTGACGCATTCGCGACATTCATGGGTGAGTGTCGCGACAGGCCATCAGTCATGATATCTACGTAGCTTCACTTCTCCCCTGAGTTGAACGTTGCAATTGGGTGGTGGAACTCGTTCGGGTCCGGTGGTGGGTCCGAACGAGCGCCCGCCCCGAAACTGGCCCCGTCTTGGCAGCCCGGGTGGCCCTGGGCCTCGGAAGAACTTATGTTTTGGCCTTGGTTCCGCTCGTGGCCGGCGGATTGGTTTGGTCCGCAGGCGGCTCGGGTTGTCGCCAGCCGCTTTGGGGGCTTTGGTCAACCTCTTGAGTTGATGAGCGCCCCCAAACGAACTTGCGTTGCCAACCAATTCAGCCCGGATCGACCGATTTGAAGGGTTTGGCGAAATCTGGCCGAAGCATCCGCCAAATGATGGTGTCGTAGGGCTTGGCGTCGTACATGCGGAAGAGCACTGCCCGGTTGGGTTTGTCGGCAAAAAACTCTGCTGAGCCGTCGAGCTTGTCGTACACCTCGAAGGTTTCATGGGTGGGGAGCATCTCATGCTCTGCGGCATTGAAGAACTTGCCAAACGGACGAGCCCAAACCGTGCCGTCTCCGTGCACAATGAGCCCCCGGCACGCCAAAGTTTCTGGCGTCCACATGCGTTCGAACTGGGCCGCTGAGTGTAGTCATAGAGGTGAAGCGGTGCTGTTGGGTGGGATTTGCGGGCAATGAATCCATCGGCCACCAACTGATCGAGGGCGCGCGAATCCAGCATTTCGTTGAGAGTGATAACGGTTCCTCCTGGGTTGGTGATGGTGATTTGGTCGGGGTTGAAAAACGTAAGGGTTAAAAGCCGGAAGGGTTAGAAATCGCCCGGGGCAACTTGCAAACAAACCAAGCCAAGGCCCCGCCACATATCCACGACCTGTTGACGGTCATCAAGCACAAAGCTCACGTTCCACCTGCCGCGAATATGGGCATCGAAGAGTTCACGCTTAACGATGGAGTCCTTGCGTTGGTCTCCCTCTGCGCGCATATGAAGCTCGTCGTAGCGAATGTTGTTGGCAAGCAACCAGCGTTGCGTATGTTCGCGGAACTCGCCACTGCGTCCGCTCATCAACACCACATGGTCGTGATGCACGATGATGCCTCGAACAACTTCGTTCACTTCATCGGTTTCGCATTTCGACGCATCGAAGGGCCCGCGGTTGACCATGAGCGCAAGCGTGCCATCCAGGTCAACAATCACGGCGGTCTTCAACCCTGAGTCAACGAATGGCTCGTTGGTGGCTGGGGCAAGAAAGGCATTCCACATGTTGCGGATGACTTTCTCGCCGACGCTTACTGGTCGCTTCAAATCTCGAGCAATCGCTTCATCAAGATCAATCTCAAAGAACTTGATCTTGATGCTCGTCCCCGGCTTGTGCTCCTTCACCAGCGCTCGGATTGCCGCTTCTTGGCGCGGATGCAGATTGGTATCGTCGATAATCACGTGCTTGCCATCGTTTAGCGCGCTGAGAACAATGTGATCGCGAAGGTTTTCTACGAACCGTTCGTTGTTTTTGGTCCAATGCCCGCCATCGAGCATGGCCCGCAAGTCATCCTTGTTGACCCGCTTCACCTCGCCAGGCCGCTTCGCCACCTGCTCCTTCGCCTACGTACTCTTCCCTGAAGCCGGAAGCCCTTTACAAATCGTTACCGTCGCCATCTCTCAACCTTTACAGATCTGATACGCACGGGCCTTCGATTTTCACTTCCACCCGCTTATTGACGCCACTGACTTGGTGAAGCGGTGGTCAAGCCTCGAACGGGCACGGCGCTACGGCGGCCGGATGGCTAGGGACTGGGTTGCGTGGCATCAGGCGTACGAAGATCCGTCGAGTTCGTTGTCGCAACGGCAGAGGGACGTGGCGACGATGATCGGCACGTTTCTTGACAACGCAGCCGTAGGCGAACTTCGTATCTTGTCGCTGTGTTCCGGTGATGGTGGTGATCTGGAATTGGCGTTGGCTGGACATCCCCGGATTTCCGACGTGACGGGGTGCTTGGTGGACTTTGACGCCGAGTTGGTCCGGCGAGCGCAGGCGAAGCAAAGGGGCATTGGATCGCGGCTTGAGGTTCGATGCGCTGATGCTGGAGATCCGACAAACTTCGCCGATGTTGCGCCCGTCGATTTGTTACTGCTAGTTGGCATCTTCGGAAACATTTCAGATGAGGACATACGACACACCATCAACGCGGTGCCTTCGTTGTGTAAACCGGGAGCGACGGTGCTTTGGGGTCGGTACCGTCGAGCGCCGGATCTCACTCCACAAATTCGAAAGTGGTTCGACGCGATCGGGTGCTCAAGTGCCGGCTTTGTTTCACCGGGCCCCGGGTCGCATTCCTCGGCCAGCGAGCGTGTGGGAATTGTTGCGAAAAATCCGCTTCCCTCAAAACTGTTGTCTTTTATCGACGATCTTTGGTGAGGTCGAGCGTTTCGGCCCGAGGCACGGTTTAGTGTCGTTGGCGAGGAAAGCTGATTATGACGATGACGACAACTACTGAAACGGCCACAACTTCGCGGGATCGGATTTTGGTCGCGGGGTTGTTCCTTGCCGTAAGCATGAGCGCCTTCGAGATCACCGCCGTTCTCACCGCACTTCCCAGCATCGTTAGCGAGTTAAACGGCGAGCGCTTCTATGGGGCAACGTTGGCCGTGTACTTGGTGGCTTCGCTCATCTCAGTCGTGGCTAGCGGTGAAGTGGCTGATCGGCGAGGGCCGTCGCTCCCGTTTGCGTTGGGGGTTGGCCTATTTCTGGCTGGGCTTCTAATAGCGGGAACAGCTCGATCGCCCCTCGTTGTAGTGCTTGGACGAGCTCTGCAGGGGATGGGCGCTGGCGCACAAACTACGTTGACGTATGTAGTGATTAGACGGGCCATCAGCGAAAAGCTGCAACCAAAAATCTATGCCGTCATGTCGGCGGCGTGGGTATTGCCCAGCCTTGTAGCGCCACTGATTGCTGGCTGGATCACCGATCAGTTTGGTTGGCGTTGGGTGTTTTTGGGCTTAGCTGCACCGGGCGCGTTGGTAGGTGTGCTTGTTGTTTCACAGACCCGTCGCCTCGGACCTCCTGGGGAGCCCATCGGAAAAAGTCGATTGCCCATGGCGCTAGTCCTTTCGCTGGGTGCCGCAGCGCTGTTGACTGGATCGACGAACCGGAACACGCTTCCCGCCCTGGCGCTTGGGCTTGGTGGGTTTGGTGTTTGTGTTGTTGCCGCCAGGTCGCTTTTGCCTCGGGGGACGTATTCGCTCCAACTTGGTTTGCCCTCTGCGGTGGCGTCACGATTTCTGGCCACGTTCGCCTTCGGATGCGTCGACAGTTTTGTGCCGTTTGCTGCGAAGAATATTCACGGGGTGCGCTCGGCCGCCGTGCAAGGTTTCATGATTATCGGAGCTGCACTTACCTGGACCGCCGGACAGGCTTACGCAGCGAAACGCGCAGGCACCGGGAATTCGTCAAAATTTGTTCGCTTGGGGTTTGGGTTTTTGGGGCTGGGAGCTGTGCTGACGTCGACCGTCGTTGCTCCTCAGACTCCACTGTGGGCCGTGTTTGTGGCTTGGATGGTTGGTGGATTGGGCATGGGTCTGCTGTTCAACCCCACCACCGTTGTAGCTATGGCCGCGAGTTCCGATGGCGATGCCGGGTTGGTTGGCGGCCAACTCTCTATGGCTGATTCGCTTGGCTTCGCCGGTGCAGCAACTCTCGGTGGAACGTTTATCGCTCTTGCTGATCGAACCGCATTGAATCTGCGTGACGCCCTATTTCTTACCTTTAGCGTGGCCATCGCCACCTGCTTCATCGGATTGCTGGCGAGTCGCAAAGTCACCCTTTCTGCTTCCTAAGCTCCGCGCAAATCTCACCGGTTTCGTCAAGTCGATAGGCTGCCGTTATGGGTACTTGGGAAACGTGGCGCGATACGAACAAGCTGGGTTGGGAAGAGCGAGTACCGATTCACGTGGGCCCAAACGGGTATGAACGGGAACGCTATTTGAATGATCGTGCCCACGTTTCAAACGTGATCGCTTTTGACCGTTCTCGTTTAAACGGCGGCCAGGCTCTCGATAACCTTGATGTTTGTCATCTGCAATGCCACATTGGCACCGACACGCTTTCCCTTTTGCGGCTTGGCGCCAATTCGGTTACCGGTCTTGATTTCTCACCTTCAGCGCTTAACGAAGCACGTTGGCTGTTTGATCAGTTGGGTTCGGAAGGTCGTTTCGTTGAATCGGATGTGTTCGATGCCGTAAGCGCGCTTGGCAATACCTATGACCTTGTGTACGCCAGTGTTGGTGCCATTAATTGGATCAACGATATTGGCCGATGGATGGAGGTTGCCGCAGCGCTTGTGAAACCTGGTGGTTCTCTGTACCTTCGGGATGTCCATCCGTTTTTCATGACACTCGACTTCGAGCGTGCACTGGGAGATCCGTTAACGATTCGTTTCGACTACTTCGAAATGCCCGAACCCGAGAGCCTGGAAACGGACCACACCTACACCGGCGACGGACGACCACTCACCAACAGGCTCACGCACGAATGGTCGCACAGCATTGCGGAAATCATCAGCGGCGCCCTTCGTGCTGGCTTGCGGATCGATGCGGTCTACGAAGATGAGTTCACCGACTGGCAGGCCTTTCTTGACATGATCGAGGGCGAAAACGGCCAATTCACGCTGCCCCCGGGCACACCACGAATCCCCTTCTACTTCACCCTGCAAGCCACGAAACCAAGTTGAGGTTTGCGGTCCCGAAAGTCGAGTTTCGGCGGCGTTGTTCCCACTTCGCCAAACGAGTCTGACGATTGTGTGCGGTCTGAAGAAAAGCTAGGTTCGAGGGGTGAACAGAGTGCGACTTCTCAGCGTTTGGGTTTTCGTCGTCAACCTTCTGGCCGTGTCCCTCTCGGAGTTTTGGCTGATGTGGTTTTACAGGCCAACCGAATCACTTGCGTGGAGCGACATTCAAACTCTGCATACATCCGTTAACTTGGGGCTTCGGGTCCGGAACATTCACCGAGTTAGCGGGATTCTGATCTATCTCACGGCGACCCTTTGTTTCGTCTCAAACGTCGTGCACTCCTCTCGTGAGGAGGTCATTCTCCGCAAGTGTTTGCGTGTCGGCCTTTGCTCATCGGCCTTCGTGACTCTTTTTGGTGCCATCGTCGTTCGGGTCTACTTTCCTAGTTCTGGATTGGCATTCGAAACTGACCGGTTCTTGAACAATGCGCTTCGGCGTTGGTATGTCGAGCACGTCGGGCCTTCTATCGTTAGACTGGCGTTGCTCTTGGTTGTGGCTGTGATCGCGGTCAGTAGCTGGTGGGGTGTTCGACGAGACGCAGACCTCCCCGTTCACTAGCAGTGGTTCGTGACCGCTTGGCTCGAAGTGCTCTGTGTCCGCAGCATCATCTCGTGGAAAAACATCAGCTCCCCAATAGGCGTGTGACAAAACCAATGTGGACGTAGAAATTTCTAGGCCTGGATTACCCCAGTGCGACTGTGAAATTGCTCGATGAATGGTCGATCAGCTTCCATGAGTGGTTCAGGAAGTGATGAGTGCTCGAACCAACCTTTTTGCAGTACCTCTCCATCTGGGGTGGAGCACTTCGCGCCTAGGAATCCTTCGAAGATCACGCCAACGAACTGAACAAGTCGGCCGTTTGGGTAGCGATGTGTTTGGGCGGACGGGTTGCTGCCGATCCCGACAAGAGCACCGAGTGTGAGGTCGTGACCTAGTTCTTCGCGACACTCCCGAATCGCACAGTCTGCAAACGATTCGCCAAACTCCAGCTTGCCGCCCGGCAAACACCACGAACCATCATCGGCACGTTGAACCAAGAGCAACCGACCGTGATCGTCAACAACGGCCACTCCCGCAGCAGCTACGACCTCGTTCGACTCAATTGCTGCATCTCGGGAGTCAGGCTGTGACGGACCTTGATCGTCTGGAGACACGTAGGCCCTTGCCGAAGCGACGTTCTCGGCGATTGGATTGACTGCGTCTAGAATCAGATTCGGTCCATCGACCGGGACGTAGAGAGATCGGCCTAAAGCGACTCGCTCCCAGGAAAGTTCGTACCAGCCGGGTATATTTCGCTGGCGTCCCTCAATACGAGATCGATGGATTTCGACATCGCTACAACGGCACTCGATTACCGAAAATTTTGCCCTGTAGGCCTCGGCGAGTTCTCTCCATTGATCGACGACTTCGTCACGTGCGACGAGATCAGCGACTGCGGATTTTCCCTGAGAAAGTTGCTGTTCTATTACCCGGCCCATAATTGACCAGCCCACCGAGCGTTGGCGTTCCACTGGCAGTTCGATATTGGCCCAGAGTTCAGGAAAGACGCGCAATCCTGACATCACCCAATCGAAGCTAACGACCGTTGCACTCAAAGTTGAGGCGACCGAGTTCGCAATGGTCGACTTTCCTGCGCCGGTCCAACCGGTCACCACAACAAGATCCACGGCACAAGTCTGTCGTAGTTCGGCTGAGGAGCAAGGATTCTCTACTTGCCATTGCCAATCTAAGACTCGATGCTTGCCATAGTTGAGAACCCTGCTGACAACACGATAGGGCGCTGGGCTGCAAAGCAATGCCGAAAGCCGCGACTGGGTCGCGGTTGACGGTTGGTTTGGGGTGGTTCGGTGGTTTATGCGGGGATGAGTAGGCCGGGTGGGCCGGTTTTGTAGGTGTCGCCGTTGGGTGCTTTGAAGGTGAGGATGGTGTTGGGGTTACCAGTTACGGTCCAGGCTTCGAGGCCGCGTTTGTGGATCATGCGGTGGTGTCGCCAGCACAGGAGGAACAAATTGGAAACGTTGGTTTCGCCTCCGTGTACCCAGTGCACGTAGTGATGAATCTCGGTATACCGATAGGACAGATCACATCCAGGAAACCGGCAACACTTGTCTCGTTTGCGGATGGCTTTGGCGGTGGGTGCGGGTATTGCTCGGGTGAGTCTGCCTACGTCGAAGGTTTCGGAGACGCCTCGGGTGATGATTCGACCGATTTTGGCGTCACAGCAAATACGCAGGGCCATTTCACGGGTGAGGCCGGTGTTGCCGTGTTGGGTTTCGGCTGTTCCGCCGGTGATTCCTTGGAGGGTGTTCAAATCGATGTTGATTTGGACGTGTGGTCGTTCACCGGCGTTGGTGCCCAGTTCTTTGTTGTAGTCAAGGAAGAACCTTGCGATGAGTCCGAGGGCGTCGCCGCGTTGTTCTGCGAAGTTCCGCTCGTCAACGGGTTTGTCTTCTACTGGCCCGTGGTCGTTGAAATCGGTTTCGATGCCTTCATGATCAGCGGGCTTATCAAGTTCGTCGAGTGTGCCGTTGGCCAGACGTCGGGCAAGATCGATAGCTGTACGCAGAGTCTCGCCAACTTCGGCATCGAACTGACCTTGTAAGACCGTCATGCCGTCGATGGTTTCGGAGATGAACAGTTCGTTTTTGATGGTTGCGTCTTCGGGTTCGGTTTCGCCAGATGCGTATTCGATTTCGGCGTCGATTCTTGCAGCCCAGTTGACCATCATCAATCGGGTTTGGTTCACCGTGAAGCAGGCTGCTGATTTGATGAGAGTGTCAACATCGCGTTCGACGTACTCGGCGCGCTTTTTGGTGAAGTAGTGCAGTAGCTGGTTGGCTTTGTCGGTGGAGAGGACACCCTCGCTTACCGAATCACGAACGGTGGGTGCGAGGTTCGCGGTCTTGCGGGCGAAGTTCAACATCAAATACGCGGAAGCGTTACTGAGACCGAGTTTGCCCCGCAACCATGCTGACGCGTTCAGTGAACCATCGCTTGACCAGGCATCGGCTTCATCCCATGCAGTGATGGCGTCGGCAAGAGTTACTTGTGCTTGTTGTGCGACTGCGAAGGCTTCCAAAACCGATTCGTTGAGAGCCCGTGGACCGCTTGCTTGTTGGGGGAATGAGGGTAGCGCTGTTGCATAGAAGCCATCGGATTCTGGATCAAACCCGTATTCCTCTCGCTCGAACATATGTTCAGTCTAACGATCAGGGTTCGAGTTGTCTAGCTCGATCGGACGTTTGTTAATGATTGTCCGATAACCCATCCGCAAAAGCGATGGAGGCGCTCGTGGTAGTCGTGAAAGAATGAATCCCATGGTTCGTTTGGTCACTAGCTACTCACGTGTTGACTGGTCGGCAGATGGTTCTCTCGTTACGAAGACTCGCCCCTGCGCCCCAGATGCACGAAGCCGTTTTCGTAACGAACTGCGAGTTAATTTGTTGCTGAGTCACACGCGACCTCCGGTTCTGACGCCGGCCCTGGTGGACTTCGACGTTCAACGTCGCCAGCTCACTTTCGAGGCAGTGCAGGGTGAAACGCTAGGCCCGAAATACCCATCGGAGCTTTCCGAACGCTCAATTCGCGAGGTTGTCGAACTCGCCGGAAGCCTTAAAGATTTTGATCCCCGTCGACGCTGGCTTCGCAGTTTCAGTTCGCCGACCCGCATACGAAGCGCCCAGCGGGCAGGCTTGATTACGAACACTCAGACAGCTCAACTGCACTACGTAGCCGAAGTCGCACACAGGCGTCTTTACTTCGCTCACGGAGACATTACGGCGCGAAACGTCATGACCAGTCCGTTGGGTTTCACGTTGATCGACTGGGAGTGGGCGGGACTTTACCCAGAAGACTACGACTTAGGCTTTTTGTGGTTCAGCCTGGTCGACGTTTCCGAGGGCCGTAAACAATTGGAAGCGATCGTCGGTCCACCTTCGAGTTCGTTCCTACTATCTGCGCTTTTGATTCAGCTTTGGCATCTCCAATGGTTTGTTGCCGAACCGTTCAGGGCAAAGCACTTCGCGACACGAGACGAACTTCTCCTCCGCCTCGACATTAAACCTTGAAGTAGGTCTCGCAATTTGCTCGGTTGCCTGGGAGCTCCGCTTGTCAGGGAAAGGATGACGCGATGCGGGCGCGCCCATCTGGCCAACTGGGAGCCAGGAGATCGATCGGTCGATGTGGCCAAAGTGGCCCCGCAGTGTTTAGCTCTAAAGCTTGCGAGGATTGGCTCCGCTGGGCTTAGCGAGCGTAGGACTCGATGGTTGATTTGTGGCCGGGTGCTCCAGCTAGTTTGTCATCAGACGTACTGAGCGGGAGCTCAAGGGCTTCGCTTAGCGCAACGTAGGCCGCGTCGTAGGAGGTGATGTTGTCTCGAAGCGCCCAGATCCGATCGGCCAACAGGGTGTGGGGATAGCGCTCGATCGGCAGTTGGCTATAGAGCTGCCTCGCACGCTGTGCCGCTTTTGTGCTTAGCGACCCTCGAGAGACGAGCCGTCGCAGGACGCTCAAAAACTCAACATCAATGAGGTGCGGAGCGTGCAGCTCAGTCGCATTCGCTATGCGTTCGACAAGGGCTGTGTTGGGTGGATTTTCGAGCAGAAGATCAACGATTGCTGAAGTATCTACGACGATCAACGATTGTTATCCTCATCGCGAATTGCCCTCAGGGCGGCCACCGCCGCTCCCGGAGCGACTCCCCAAGTTTTCGTCGTAGCTCGACGAAGGACTTCACTAAGTGCTGGTCGTTCAGCAATTTTCGTGGCCTCTCGCAACATGAATTCTGAAAGCGACAAACCAGCGGCGGCGGCGTGATCCCGCAGCGATGCATGCACGTCGTTGGGTACCTCGCGGATTTGGATTGTCGTCATGGACTCATTCTACCCGTTTCGAAGCGTTGTGCATGCAGTATGCATGCACTCTTACACGAAACGCACTACTGGCCGGTGAAGTTGGCGGGGCGGCGTTCAAGGAACGAGGCCACGCCCTCGCGGTGATCGTCGCTTTTGAAACACGCGGCGAGAGCTTTGGTGTGGGCTGCCATGTGTTCCGGTAGATCGCGACCGAGGCCTTCGAACACCAATTGTTTGATGAGGCGATGAGACATTGGCGAACCTTGGAGAAAGCGTTCTGCTTGAGCTTGCGCTGCGGTGGCCAAATCTTCGGAGGGCACGACCGCTGAAAGGAAGCCCATGCGCAGTGCCTCGTCGGCAGAAATCATGTCGCCCGAATACAGCAGGCGCAACGCGGCTTGAACGCCGATGAGACGGGGGAGAAGCCACGAACCTGCGCCGGTATCGGGGACGAGACCTCGATGGGCGAAGTTCCAGGCGAAACGAGCATTGGGTGTTCCTATGCGCACGTCGCAATGTGAGGCATACTCTGCGCCCATACCAACGGCTGGTCCGTCGATAGCGGCAATAACTGGCTTGGGGCACGCTATGGCTGGCCACCAAACATCGTGATCGCCCGCTTCGCCCCGTAGCCTCCGCTCGGTGCCGGGAATTGTTGCCAGATCGGCCAAATCCGTGCCAGCGCAAAACGCCCCCGGCACGCCGGTCAGGATGACCACTCGAGTGCGATCATCGGCCCCGGCCTCACGAAACGCAGCGATCAAATCGAACAGCATGGCGTAGGTGATGGCATTGCGCTTCGCAGGACGGTCGATGGTGATCGTGCCAATCTGTCCGTCAACGCTGTATCGAATGAACTCGCTCATGTCGCAACCTTAGTCATTCCCGCCTGTGCAGCCCACTTGGAGAACTCCCCGCAGTTTTGCCTGCCCGGCCATTTGCGGTTCCTCTTGGAGGTGTGATGACGTGGGGCCTGACGTTGCTTTCTGTTCGAAGAGCAACCGCTCCCGCCCCACGTGCAAAACGGCGGAAAATCGCTGGCCGATCGAAGGACCAGGAGGCTGCCGAAGTAACCCCTAGAAACGGCCAGCAGAGAGACCTACGGGGTGGGACTCGCTGATGCAGCGCCAGCACTTTCGAGGTGGTGACCCTCCACGTTGATGCGGGGCATGATCTTGTCGAGCCACTTTGGGATCCACCAGTTTTTGGCGCCGAGCAACTCCATGGTGGCGGGTACCAGCAGCATGCGCACGATAGTGGCGTCGAAGAACACCGCAGTGGCGAGTCCGATACCAAACATCTTGATCGTGCGAGCTTCTTCAAGCATGAACGAACCAAACACCACCACCATGATTGCCGCCGCAGCAGTGATCACTCGAGCAGTCATCGCCAAGCCATCGGCAACGGCACTGGCGTTATCACCAGTGCGATCGAACTCTTCCTTCATGCGGGAAAGGAGAAACACTTCGTAGTCCATCGAGAGGCCGAACACGATGGCGAAAAGCATCATAGGCAGGAACGGCTCGATCGGTGCGCCCTGGCCCACGCCAATCAAACTGCCACCCCAACCCCACTGGAAAATTGCCACCACGATGCCGTAGGAGGCGCCGATCGAGAGCAGGTTCATGATTACTGCCTTGAGTGGCACGAGCAGTGAACGGGAGACGATCATAAGGAGAAGAAACGACAAGCCGAGCACAGCACCAAAGAACAGCGGAGTGCGTTTTGCTAAGTAGGCAGAGAAATCCTTGTTCGCTGGGCCAGCGCCGGCAACATAGGCCTGCACCGTTGATCCTTCAACTGCCTTTGGAACGACTTCCTTTCGGGTGCGATGGGCGCGACGAGCCCCGTACAGACGCCATCGAGCAGGGTTATGCGGATGAGACGAAGGGCATCGTTTGGGGCGGTAAGACCTCGACGGACGCCATGGAAAACGGCGAGCATGAGGCCTTCGATAGCGTCGGCGATCCATCGAAAGGGAAGGTCAACGCGAATCTCACCGAGCCGCTGCCCGTCTTCAATCATGTGATGCCAACGCTGTTGTGCAGTGTCCACACGGTCCATGAACTTTTGGTTGCATTCCAGCGAGTGTTCGAACACGGCCCAACCAAAACCATCGAGCAAAGGCAATTTTTGAAAACTTACCGACCAGTTGGACTGTCCTCAGGCAGCCATATCATCGTGTCATCTTGTGGGCAGTATGCACGCGTAGCTCTTCCTTTGGAATGATCGACGGCGACCAGTGCGGCAGCGGCGGCATCGAGTGCATCGTGAGACCACAGGGCCAACGTCGGTTCAGTGATACCTCGCGCTCTGAGCGCGTCAACTCGAGCCGAGATCCCAGCCGCAGTCGACTTCTTCGGTGGACGGTGACCGACAAGCAACCGATAGACCGCGTAGGGATAGGTTTCCAAAGCGATGTGGCGAGTTGCGTGCGCGGTGGCATGCACTTCGGCCGCAACCTTCATCCAACCGCTCAGTGGCTCGGGGCCCGTGGCGAAGCTCACCCAAATTCCAAACTCGCGGCCAAGTACTACCTCACATCCTCTTGCGTTCCTGAACTTCGTCGACACCGTTTGATCGTTGGCGAATGGAGCGGCACTTGGTGATGGAGGACCGTCGATTCCAATCGAGCATGGAGCCAACCCCTCAAGCACAGATCGCAGTGCCCCAAGATCATCAGGATCTATGACGGCGGACAGTGCAAGCGAGTAATCGGCTTGCAATCCCACGATGTGCAGCCGGTCGGCACCGACATCAATCCCAACCCCCGCCAAACTTTTGAGCATCTGACCATGCTGGCATGAGTTCCAATCTGGGGTAGCGAGTCCCTGAGCACCTTGCTTTGGCGTCCGAGCCCGTGACGGTTCTCTGCATCAGTAGAAGCTCAGTCGAAGTTCAGTCGGATTCGTATCGAGGAGTCAATGTATCGGGTATCGAGGGCTGGCTTCGACGAAGTGGGTCGCAACGTCGTAGATTCGGGGCATGAGTGAAGTTGAACAAACAGGAACGCAATCTGGACGACCAAGACTTTCGAAACTGAGCCGTTCCATTGCTGGGCGGGTGGCGGTCGTGACTGGAGCGGGAAGTGGCATGGGTCGAGCCACGGCGTTTCTGTTTGCCGACGAGGGGGCCAAGGTTGCCGTGGTAGATCGTGATGCGGAAGGCGTTATCGAAACGGTGCAGCGCATTACCGATGTCGGCGGAGTGGCTTCTGGTTTTGTGGTCGATGTAGCCAACGGTTCAGCCATTCA
>JAYTWN010000389.1:0-4728 GCA_043743435.1 Acidimicrobiia bacterium | reverse complement strand
TTTCATATGCGCGCAGGTAGTTATGAGTTTGAGGTCGGAGAGCGATGCAACGCGTGCTCGGAGTTCGTCTGTTGCGGTCACGAGGACCGATTTGAGTGTAATCATTGCCGTGCTTTGGGCCTTTACAGCGGTATCGCGGACGATTTTGAGTAGTCGCTTCGCTTCAACGTTTCCCTCGGTATTTTTTGGAATCGCGGTTGCTTTTCCTGCAAGGACTTGCCTGGCGGCATTCTCCGCGTCGATCACGTCACTTCTGCCCGAGAGGCGACGTTCACCTGCTCGTGGGGGTCTGGTGACTTCGATTACTTGGTAATCGTGACGGCGAAGGAAACGGGTGAGCCCGGCGCCGTAGCTGCCGGTGCCTTCGACTCCGAATATTTTGATTTGGCCGAACTGTGCCGTCCAGGCAAGCAGCTCTTTGTAACCGCAAGTTGTTGCTTGGAACTCAAGATCGCCAACGCGACGCCCGAGTCCATCGCATGCAAATGCGACGTGATTGTCTTTGTGTGTATCGACACCGGCAACAATGTCAGTTGGTGCAATGCTGTTCATGCTTGTTGTCCTCTCGATGGGTTGACGGGCGCTCGTTGGCCGTCTGAGAGGACAAGACTGTGATGGGACCCTGGTTCGATCAGGCTTCTATAAGGTCACTTCTCATTCGGTCAACGAGGTAAAACACCGTTACGCTTGCCGGTCGACAATTCAACCCAAGGACACCATGGTCGATCGTTTGATGGGTCAGACCAACAAAAGCAACGGCATCAATGATCCTTGCAATAAGAAAACATCGACACATGGATACTCACAATCGTTCGATACGTGAGGCCGTGAGTGTGACCTTTCGATACGTAAATAGTCGAGGAGTTCAGCAACCGTTTTTGAGGTCATCGAGACACCCCTGTCAGCATGAATGGTTAACGTTTTCGGTGGAATGTTTTGTGTTTTGGTGCACCGGGTAAGGAAGCGTTTTGCTAGGGTCCCAGTTTCTCGTTCCGAGATCATCCAACCAACTACGAACCGACTGTAAATATCTATGCACACATACAGGTTGTAGTATTGGCCTTTCAGTTTCGTTATATCCCAGGACCATACTTGGCATGGCCGTGTGGCGATCAGCTCAGGTTTCTTTTTCGCTGGATGCGTACGCTGCCGCCGTCGTTCTTTCGTCATGTCACGAGCGGCAAGAAGCCTGTACATGCTGGCGATACTGCACAGAAACGTGCCATTATCGAGCAAGTGAGCCCAAACTTGTGGCACCGCGAGCTCACAATACTGGGCCGAGTTCAACACCCCAACAATATGCTCACGTTGCTCATCAGGAATCCTGTTCACCGGTGACGGTGACGGTTTGCGTGGCCTTTTCGGACCGAGGACGCGGTGACGGTAATCTGTCGCTCGAGAAAACCCCACAAGACTGTTAGCCGCCCGCCGGGAGATCACGGTTGCCAGTAGTTCAACACACTTACTCATGATGATCGTGACGATGTTTCGGTGTCCGCGCTCTCGGAGAGCTGCTCCAAGAGCGCATGAGTTTTTCCCAAAATACTGATCACGGTTTCCTGTCGTTTCACCACCTTCACCAGACGCTCATTCTCACGACGTAACCGATCAATCTCGCTCTGTTCAGGACTGCGTTTTATAGCACGTTTCCGATCCAGGCTCGATGGTTCAACAGAACTTTTCACGGATGCCTGTTTAGCCCACTCATACAGCCGTGGCGCGGTCAAACCCTCACGACGTAAAAGGGCACCGCGTTCAACCGAATACGCAGGCAAACCGAAATACTCGCCTACCACACGACGACGGAACTCGACCGGGAACCGCCTAAACGACGACCGATCAGACAAAAGCCCCAAAGAACCAGAAGGTAAAGTCATAATCACACATAACTTTCACGCCCTCAACGGATAACAAACCGACTGGTCTCACAAACCCCTGAGAAGGAGGGTTAACAGATTCTGTTGCCATAATGCTTAAACCTCAGACTCGAAAGCGGCAACACCAAGTATCCCCTCCTACGACCCAACGATGGTGAATCCAAAACCGGCGCGAAAACCTACGACGGAAACCAAACCGACTTCTTCGTCCCCGAAACAACAACATCCATCGACGTCATCGACGTCATCGACTTCTACCTCAACCTCTTCGCCAAACAACACCACAAAGCATCATCGTAAAGTGCAACAACAAAAGCGACCCGTTAAAACTCGACTACCGGTACATCGAAGCAGCCCAATGGAAAAATCATTACGGATACCTCGTCTACGTAGCGTCGCGCACCTGAGCACACGACGAGATAAATACGGCAGCTTCATCCCAACCACCAGAGACGATCCACTCAACGTCACCGTGTTCACCGTAGCCAACCCAAAAATGCCGAAACCTGGGAGCGCAGCTCCCATCAACAATTGCCCACACTACTCATTGACACGAATGGCCAAAATCCTCAAACCATACGCACTCACACCAACCAACCCACCCAAAAACTACCGACCCCTAGACTGACCAACAGGCGCCAAATTCTAACGGCGCTACTCAACTGTTAACTCAATCTTTCGTTCGGAGCGGCTGCAGCCCTTTGCGATCCGAAAAACCCGTCACGTAACAGGTATCACACAAAGATCGTATCTGAGAGTCCCTGTCTGTCAGCATTCAACTTTCGTCTTCGTCTTCGTGGTCATCGTCGAGTTCGTCGATGTGAGCGCAAACCCCCACCCAACAACTTTGATCCTCAGCAATAAGGTCAGGCCCGGGTTCCCGATCCGCACTTGTCGTTTGGTAGAGAACCCGCTGGCGGACTTGAAGTGAAGCGGAGATGGGGCTAGTCAGATTAAAGAGGCGAGGCTTGTAAAACCGCATCAATCGCTTCCGCTAACCCCACCGCGGTTGTCGCATCCGTTTCGCTGACAGTCGCCGCGGTGCCGTAGCGGGCCCGTTGAGTGAGGAGCGCCAATTCAGCCATTTGTGGGGCCACGCTTTGAGCGCGAGCGGCGAAGGCGATTTCTGTTTCCTGGCTGGCACGAGGCTTGACTAGCTTGGCAACCCGCCGCTCCACCCGATCCCACAACGCATCGATCTGAGCTGCGGGTTCTTGGGTTCGCAGAACTTGTCGAGTTCGATCCGTCACGATGACCGTGGCCTCTTGACGCCGACGGGACCACCACCAGCTCCCGCCGCCCAGACCTACCAGAGCGAGCAGGATCCAAAGCCAAGCTTTGTTCCCGAAGTTGGCACCGGATGTTGGTGTTGGCGAATCGAGCGTCGTGATGGTTTCGGGAACCGTCGGAACCGCTTCGACGATCAGGGCGATGGTGGTCGTCGTTGTGGTTGTGCTGGGAACGGTGTTGTCGGGCGATTCAGACCCGTCGATCCCTTCGATGCCTGTGATGGCCTCGTTATCAGGGTTCCCGCGGCCTGGAGTGGGTTCGAATGCCACCCAGCGGTTGTCAGCAAGTCGAACCTCTGGCCAGGCATGAGCATTCTTGCCGGTGACAGAAAAATAGCCGTCCTCGGTAAGTCGTCCAGGGGTGTAGCCCAATGCTAAGCGCGCAGGTATTCCAAGGGAGCGGGCCAGTACCGTGAAGGCCCCGGCGAACTGGACGCAGTACCCCGTCTTCGATTCGAACAGAAAATCATCGAGCGGACTGGCCACGACGTTTTCGGGAACCTCAAGCGAATAGGTGTAGTTCGCTCGGAGATAATCTTGAATGGCTTTGGCCTTGGCCACAGTAGAAGTTTGCGAAACCGTTACTCGTTCGGCCAAGGCCTTGATGCGATTGGGAAGCGCGGGCAACTGCAACTCCGGATCGGTGGGATCGACAACAACTATTGCGTTGGCGATCTCTTCGGGAATTCTACGTCGCACGATGGAGCGCACCAGGTACCGCTGACCGGGGCGGGGACCTTTTGCCGACAGCAGGGTAAGGCTTTGCTCGTCAAAGGACAGCGACGGTTTTGGTGGAATGACACCGGTGCTGCCAGGTGGTATGACTGTTTGTGAATTTGGAGTGACGGGATCAACTTGACCAGCAGTAGTTACACCATCGTCGATCACGGTCGACGTTGCGCCCGCGGCTGGAGCGGCGTTGGGCGAACTGCTGAGGGTCGAATCAACGGAACGAAGCACCTTGACCGAACGGGCCTCCCAAGCGACCGGAAGTTGCTTATGGGAGAGCGCGCCAATCTCAATCTCTTGTTCAAGCACCACGCCGTCGTTTTCGGGTCCGCTAAGCAGCTCATCGGAAGCTTTTACTCGACGGTAACTTCCGCTCCCTTTCCACTCCTCTCCGGCCGCGAACTTCGAGAGCGACGTTTGCCGCCAATAACTTGGGATCGGTTGACCGTTAGCGAGCGACTTGACCCGGAACTGTTCCAGGTCGCTTTGCTGAAGGAGTTGACGCTGCATCGAAGCCAACGGAGACGTGATGCTGGTTGGTCCACTCGGCGTTTCTTGCTGTGAAACCCGCCAATCAAGTGCCGATTCACGTCGATCCACATTGAGTCGTTCCACGATCCGAATCGACGTGGCACCGATGATTCCAAGCACCCCCAGAGCCACAACGCCCGACCGTAACGCTCGCGGTTTACTGCCTGCAAACCAGTTCCCGAGGTTCCGTCGTTCTAGTGCGGCAACGGCCACCACATGCAGCGCGCAAGCGGCCCCGACTGCTGCCACCCAACGAATGCGATGAGGATCGGTCGTATGAGAGATGAGCAGGGCCGAAGCAA
>JAYTWN010000388.1:0-5513 GCA_043743435.1 Acidimicrobiia bacterium | reverse complement strand
ACTTTGCGACTTCACATTTTCTACGATCCCGCTGAGATAGCCCGTAACTCGGGTGATCACATCGTTGGGTACGTCAATTCCTAGGTCCCGGGCATCGAGAAGCAGAATCAGTACGCGCGCTGATAAATAGACGTCGGCATAGTTGTTACCTTCCCAGTAAGCCAACCCACCATCAGGGGTGAGATAGTTACGCACTCGGGACATCTCCGCAGTAATGGATTGCTTGAACTTCTCGCCAGACAACGACGGAAGCGGAAACTGGTCACGCAAATCGTTCAACATGACCAGGGCACGCAAACGGCTGGAGCGTTGTTCTAAGCACCCATAGGGATACTCGACCAGATAGTCAACGCCATTTTGCAAACCAACCAGAGCGCTGCTTGCCGTCGTGAGTTCGAGGCCACCTTGATCGGGCACGACTCCCGCCGGGGGAACGATCTGTTCAACTTCTTGCGCACCGCCCGCGGACGCAATTACCTGCCCGGCTGCTGCGACCGTTTCGAGACGATGGGTAAGCAAAACCGGCACCGAGATTTGCACCGCGTCGGATTCATCCTTGCCGGTACCTCCCCCACTGAGCGTTGCCTTGAATTGCGCGTTCCAGGTTCCAAGTCGATTGGCCCTCAAGCGAAAACGCACCTCGGTTGGACCGACGGGAAGGCTGAGAGTTTGGATCGGCGGGCCGTCGATCGAGACCGGCGAGTCAGCAGGCAACTCGAGCGTGAGGGTGACCTGTCCAGGTTTTCCCGTTTGGTTTTGCAGTACTGCACCCGCTTCAAAACTGTCGCCGATCGCCACAAAACGTGGCAGCGCTGGCTGCACCATAAATGGCTGACGAATTTCCACAACGGTGCTGGTACCACCAAAACGATCGTTCCCGCTACTGGCCACGGCAAGTACCCGATAGCTCGTGAGTGATTGCGGAAGTTTCAGAGGCACCGTGGCTGAACCTGAAGTGTTCAATGCTGCAGCTCCTTGCCAATGTGCCAACACCCGAAAATCTGTACGTAGGGTAATTGGGTCGGAGCCGCCGTCTTTGGATTCAGGTTTCGCTGCCTCAAATCGGCCTACAGGAGACGGAGCTGCTGCCTCGGCATTTTCAAGAAATGCGGCATCAGAGGCCACTCCCCCTGCTTTCATCCGCCTCAGTTTGTCGTCACGGCCTTGCCCAGGTTCGATGAAGATCGCTCGGGTGCGGCTATCGGAGGTTTGCACTCGGTTTGGTCGTTCCGGCCACAGCTGCGCCAGCAAATCCGGAACGCTGTAACCAGTCAACCGCAACACGCCCTCGTCGACAGCCCAAAGCGTTACTGACCCGTCAACGGGGGCTCCCTTGGCGTCGATCACCGTGACTGTGGCGCTCGCCGCAGAACCGGGACGATACGTTGGCGAATCCGTCGTTACCTTGACCCCAAGCTTTCGACTCACCGGTGGAACTCGCAGCGACAACGAACCGGTGAGAACCTCAGGCCGTGACTCCTGCGCCGCAGAATCAGACGTTTCGGGAACTGCTGGGGAGACACGGAAGAGCATGACCGATACGTGCACGTTGGGTAGCGATTCGGCAGAAATCGGAATGGTGAGCGCCGCGGCGCCGCCGACAAGAGATATGCGCGCATAGGACATGATATCGTCACGCTCTACGGTCACAATGCCTTCCGCTACTGGCCATGGCGACTTCACAAGCACTTGCGCTTGATCTCCAACCGCAAACGTTTCGGTCGATGCAATCAACTCAATGGAGCTGCTGTCGGGCAGACCAAACGATGCGCCTTTCCCCAACACGTAGGTCGTTGTGCCTGCCTCGATGTGGTTGCCGCGAGCGTCGGTTGATTCCACGCGAAGTTCATAGGTTCCCGGGCCATTGGGCGTAAAGGCGAAGTCGGTGGCTGTCGACGATGTGGTCACGCTGCCAGTGGCAATTACCGTGGCGCTGGGAGCATAGGAGCCTTGATCGTCGGGGTCCTGGGGCCAATCCCAACGGATCAGCGAGGTCTTTACTGACACGCCACCCATCCAGGTTCCATCAGCTTTCAGGGCAGCAACCTGGGCGGAGATTGGCTTGCCCGCCGTACCGAAATAGGTAGAGGATTTGACCCCTAACGAGTACTCACCAACGTGCACGAGCGTGGTTGCTCGATTGGCGATGACTTGACGATCAACGTTCGTAACAATGCCTTCGACGGTCACATTCGTTGGCGAATGACGCTTGGTGTTCACCGGCCGGGCCACACTCACAATTTGTTTGCCATCAGCGTCCAATTTGCCATTCACCTCGCCAATTGCTCCCTCTTCGTTTCGATCATCACACCGCTCATACCATATGCATACATAGGACCACGAGAAGTTACGAAGTCCAAGTTCTGGATGTCCGTTGGTGGGATCGAATGAGGTCGGCGATGCCGTTGCCACCCATCGACCCTCCAACCCTGCCATGGGCGCACCAAACAAGTACGTACCTACAGAAGACCCGGTAATGGTTTCGCCGGGAACATACGCTGGACGGTCGATAGCCACGTCAACCTTGAAATCCGGCCGACGATAGGTGGTGGAAAGGAACGACGTTGACACAAGCCCGTTCAGCGTCGCAATGGTGTAGTTCCCTTGACGAGCATCTGCGGGAAGCAGGAACACGACGTCGAATCCGCCACGAGCTGGGCCCTGATCAACCGCAGCTACGCCTCGCCACACTTCGCTTCCGGAATCGTCGGTCACGAGGACTCCAACGTTGGGCAGCAAACTCGTTGGGAGAAGCTTTACGCCGCGAGGAAACTCCACACGAAGATTTCCCCGAACATGAACCTCTTCGCCAGCTTTATAGACGCCACGATCGGTAAACAGGGCACCGATGAAGCGTTCCCCCGTTGGCAAACTTGGCACGGCAGGCATCACAACGGGTGTACCGCTTTGCCCAGCCTGTACTGCCTGAGCTCCGCCTTCGCCAGATTCAGCTACCGGTAGATCGCTACTCGACGCCATGGCTCGAACGCCGTCTTCGAAGGGCATCGGTCTCCCGCCGATCATCCACGAAGTTCGGTTGTAGGCCAACGCCGAGCCGTCTGCATTGGTCACCATGGCCACCAGTTCGCAATCACCAGAGCCAACGGGAAAGGGCCTACGCTTCGCCGCACCGGACACTGCGTCATTGGTTCCACCGACCGTTGCGTCGGAACATGGGGGCGACGCAATCTTGACGAAACCATTGGCATCGGTGCGGTTGACCTTGAGTGGATTGACCGGCAAAGAGGCCGGCGGCGCTGGCGACACTGCGGGAGTAGAACCGTCTTGAGGTTCACCAACAAAGGGAAGTACCCCAACGCGGACTTGATCGCCTGCACCAGAGACTTGGGCGCTAGAAGCTCCGCCTGCGCTGATTCCGGGTCGGCCTGATGCCAATGACGTAACGGCCACCAAAACATCGGTCGGAGAACGCTTGATGGTGATACCCCGATCACCACGCTGGATGATGGCTACTTGCCAACCAGGCACAAGGCCATAGATGCTTTGCGGCGCAAAACTCTTTCCACGAATTGCTACCAAATACGTACCGGTAGAGTTCTGCCCACCGGGTAGCACGAGAGGAAAATCAAACGACGTATCGAGTGACTGCGAAGCCTGAGGAAGAAGTACTACTTTGCGGTCACGGTCTAGGTTGAGCAGAGCTGGTGTATCCGAGTGCTGTGCATCCAACAGGGTCTGCTGCAAATTCTCAACCGTAAGCTCACGGATTACTTGATCGATCGCCGTTACGTTGCGAACCGGAATGGTTAGCGATCGTGAACTCTGCGCGCTTATGAACTCACCGGCGGGAAGTTGAACATAGGCACTTCGGTGACCGAAAGAGATAGTGGCCAGGTAGCGATAACCCAGCTGGCGTCCGTTGATATCAGTGATGGTGGGGTCCAGTTCAAGTCGATAGGTCCCGCCAGGCACACTGTCTGCCCAATTCAGCGAGAGCGCTGAATCGTCATCAGACTTGTAGCGGTAGGTAGTGCGGGTTCCAGGATTTCCGGTGGCATCAATGGCAGTGAGCAAGATTTTTCCATCAAGGTTTTTGTTCGAAACTTCGCTCCTTAGCGACAGGTTCAGTCCACCTTCGGGATCACACTCTTTCGTGCAATCAATACTGGCCAAAAGCGCGGTTGGGGTCCGAACCGAAATGGGTTGGATAAACAAACTGGCGAGTTTGCCAGCCTTACTGGCGATGCCATCGCTAAACCGAAGCTGCACATCAGCATCCAGCGGCAGATCGGCGGAATTGACCGAACTCGCTCCCGCGTCGGCCCCCGCAGTTGCGCCGAGCGAGAGCCAATGGCACGTGATCGTCCGTTTGCCACGGTCAGGGCACGGTCCCGACTTGGTGAGCTTCGCCGACCGTTCAGACACCGCGGTTGAAGCCAGTTCCGCCAATCGCGCTTCCAGCAGCGCTGTGCCCTTCGGATCCGCCGATCGCATGGAGGCCAGATCGTCCGCCGACGGTTGGTACAGCTCCAAATCATCAACCTGGCTCTGGACGGCGAACGTTGTGTGCGCTGCCAAATCGGCACCATCGACTTCTTGATCACACGTCACCAAAACGGCTCCAGAGGCCCGTCCACGGTTCCATGCCGTATCGGTTCCGTACTGCGTGCAATTGACTCGGGGAGTATCGAACGAGGAATCAACCGGGGCCCCAAGCGTCGTGCCATCGAGCCCAGTAACACCGGAAAGCTTCACCTCGAAGTGCGTTGAGAGTGGCAGTTTCTTCGCCGGAGTAAACACCAACACTCGGGTGGACGACCAACGGAAAGAACCTTCGATTGCCGGTTCTATTTGCACATACTTTTTCGGATCAGCATTGGCAAGAGCACCAAGAGTGGTTTGCGTTCCACCTTCTGTTGCCGGTGTCCGTTGATCAATGGTGGACAGAGCAATGATTGGTCGATCAAACACCCATCGCAGCTCGGTTGATTTCGTGACGAGGCGAAGCTGCCCTTTCGGTGACGCAAGCACGAGATGCAATCGCCCGTCGGTCTTGGGAGCCTTGAGCACACTGTAGGGATTCGAGCCTGACGGATTCGATACACCTAACGCATTCGAGGCGTTCGTGCCAGCTCCCGATGACGGAACAACCGCATCTGACCCTAAGGGAGAACCCGGCGGAACGGGCACCACGGCCGCTCCGGTGCCGACACCCGCAATTAGCGTGGCTACGAGCAGAGCAACGGTAGGGATGGTCTTCTTGCTCCGTACTGAGAGGCCGATCGCTCGCCATCGTGATCCGAAGCTCCGCTCACCAGCCACGCCATGAGCGGGCGCTAAAGGCTGAGATGGGGCTTGGCTGGTGGCCTGAAACTGCTTGCTGGTGCTCATGAGATTCTCCAGTGCGTTGGCCTCCGAAAGAGACCGGGCAAAATCCCGGCGAAGCGCGAGATCTTGTCGTGATGTGTAGTGATCGTACGATTGGTTTGACGCCACACCACGACAATGCAGTTCCCGCTTTCACAAAATTCCTCCAGCGGCTGCATCAAAGG
>JAYTWN010000387.1:0-5425 GCA_043743435.1 Acidimicrobiia bacterium | reverse complement strand
CTGTTGTTGCTGCCTTGGCTGTTGTTGCTGGCTTAGTTTTTGCTTGGGGCTTCGCTGGCTTTTCTGTTGTTGCTGCCTTGGCTGTTGTTGCTGGCTTAGTTTTTGCTTGAGGCTTCGCTGGTTGGGCTTTGGTTTTTTGCGCGGCTGTGGCCGAAGGCTTTGGCTTGGACTTCGCCACGGGATCCGCAACCTTGGATTGAAGCGCAGGCTTTGGCGGCCCTTTGACCGGAGGAGTTTTGACCGGAGGGGTTTTGACCGGAGGGGTTTTGACCGGAGGAGTTGTTTTCGCGGTGGAAGGGATTTTGCCGTCGGGCGTTGTTCGAGCTAATTCCTCGGCCGAAACCTTGCGAGCAATCCGCGATTCGGCGGGGAGCAGATCCATGATGGCCGCCATAATTGTTTCGGTGTCCGCAGCGATCGAGGCTTCATCGGAACCATTGGGCGACGAAGCCAAAACCAGTGGCGGACCAAAGCGCAGGATCACTTCGTGCGGGTCATTGAAGCGCAACAAACTTGGCACCTTTGACGATCTTGGCCAGACTTTCTCTGTCCCCCACACACCGAGTGGAACAATCGAAGCGCCAGTCATCGCAGCCAACCGCGCAGTACCTTTCTTGCCTTTGAGAATCGGATCGAAAAACGCTTCGCCACGGGGAATGGTCCCTTCGGGAAGGATCACCACTACTTCTCCCCCGTCAAGAGCCTTCGCGGCTTCCTTCAGTGGCGCATCGGAACCCGTCCCACGATCTACACGGATGGCACCCATGGCCTTGGCGAACTGTCCAACAATTGGAGCATCGAACACTTCCTTTTTGCCCAAGAACCGTCCGTTGCGACCGGCCTTGGCGATGGCCAAACCAATTGCGAGTGGATCAAAATAGGAGCGATGGTTCGACGCGATGATTACGGCACCGGTGCGCGGCACGTTCTCCACACCCTCAATTCGAAACTTCACCCCCGGAAAAAATTCAGGTCTGGTAAGCGTACGTATGATATCAAAAGGCTCGACACCGCTCACACTGGGAACACCGGCCGGGGCATCAAGATTGCGAACGGGCCACCTACGCAATGCCGCCAACGCCCGCAACCGGTAATCGGGATTCACCGCAACGGGATTCCCCACGGCACCGAGCATCGGCGCGTCAAAGACCGAATCCGAATACGCCGATGAGGTTTCTAATGACACATCGTTTTCCTCTGCCCACATACGAATCGCGGCAAGCTTGCCGGGGCCCCACACAAACAGCCCGTTGAGCTCACCGGTGTAAATACCTTCCACCTCGGCATAACGAGTAGCCACCACGGCATCGAACCCAAGCCGCCGGGCGAACGGCGCAACAAGGTCATAGGGGGAGGTTGTCGCAAGCACAAGAAGGTCCCCCGCGGCTCGGTGCTCATCGAACAACGCTGGGGCGTAGGGCTGTACACGCTTCATCAGCGTGTCGGCAGCCACTTCCGCCGATGCCTGCACCATGGCTCGATCAAGACCCTTAGACCTGGATGCGGCTTGGCGGGCCAATTGCATCACCAGGTAGGACTCACCCATGATGTCGAACAGTTTGAACAGCAGTTCTTGGCCGGGAATATGTGGCGTTTTTACTCCGAGCCGAGCCAGCGTGGCGGCGAATACCGGGCCGCTTCCACCGGGAAGAATGGTGCGGTCAAGGTCAAAGAATGCTGCAGAACGGGCCATGGGCTAAGTCTGCTCGGTTTAGCGCCGTTATGTCACGGAGCGAAGAATAACAAAGGCGGCAGAAAACAACAGCAGGAACAAGCGACGCAAAACAAAAGCGGCAAGGTCCCGGGGGGAGGACCATGCCGCTTGACCAACTCTGCACTACGGGCAGCCATCTGTAAAGCAGTTTGCATGGATTAGATACATCTCCCTTAGCGATCGGACCGCCCCAAATTCGAGAAATTAGTCTCAGTGAACGGCGATTCGCGCTTCCCTACCGACTAGTAGGTAGGCTGGCTTTGTGAACGATCTTGCCCTCCTCCACGAGCTCGCCCCCGCCGCCGAGTCACTCATGAGCCGTCACCTTTCGACCTCGAAAGCTTGGTACCCCCATGAGGTCGTGCCGTGGGGCCTGGCCCGTGAGTTTGGTGAGCGTGGGTCGTGGAGCCCGGAAGATTTCGTCCTACCCGATGCGGTTCGCTCGTCGTTGTTTGTCAATATCCTGACCGAAGACAACCTGCCTTATTACTTTGAGACCATTGACCGGATGTTCAGCAAAGACGGGGTCTGGAAGTCCTGGTCACACCGCTGGACAGCCGAAGAGAATCGCCATTCCATTGCCATCCGCGATTACCTTCACGTGACCCGGGCCATCGATCCGTGGGAACTTGAAGACGCTCGGATGACGCAAATGTCAGGCGGTCAGGTCCCCCAGCCCGAGACGGCCTGTGACGGTTTCGTGTACGTGGCGCTGCAAGAACTGGCCACACGAATCGCCCATCGCAACACCGGCAAGCTGTTGCAAGAAACTGCAAAAGAACACCCTGCAGCTGCTGCTGGCTACGAGGTCATGGCCCGTGTCGCTGCCGACGAGAACTACCACTACCTCTTCTACCGAGACATCACCTCCGAAGCCCTCAAGGTTGATCCGTCCGGTGTGGTGTGTGCCATTGAGCGCCAAGTCAAAGAGTTCGAGATGCCGGGGACGGGGATTCCCGGTTTTGCTCGCCATGCCGCAGCCATTGCCAACGCCGGGATTTATAACTTGGTGCTGCATTGCGATCAGATCCTCAAGCCCGTCATTTTGCGGCATTGGGCTTTAGAGAAAATTGAAGGTCTTAACGCCGAGGCCGAGGCCGCCCGCGAACGGGTTCTCGTGCAGATTGACCGCTTGAGCCGACTGGCCGTCAAAATGAGCGAACGAGCACAAGCCCAGGCCGAGCGGCTTCTCGCCAACGGTGGGCCAAACGTCGCTATCGCTGGCAACTAAAAACCGCACCGCCAACAGCGAAGCCGCAACTCATTCAACGGAGCTGCGGGCAGGCGAGTGTCGTTCGGCAAAGAACCCGCGTGCCGGCACCAGCTGCGCAACTCATCGACGGTTAGCGTGATCCGGGCGTACTGAGCCTTTTCCGGGCCGGCGGTCATCGCGGGACTGCCAGCACGGGGTATGCCAGTGTCGACGAAGATCGGCAGCTTCGGTTGGCACAACGACCACATGGCCTATTCCCGGGGCAATCAGCTGGTTGCAGCCAGGGCACCGGTAGGACTTGGCCGATTGGAATGGTTGTACACGAGCTACGCCGACGGGCATTCCATCCACAAAGACGTCGTCATCATCGCCGTCCCGTGAAACTTCGGTGGGCTTCGGTGTGGGCTTCTCCGCAGCTTTCTTGGCGTATTTGCTGGGCATAGGTGCAAGGGTTCAGTTCGAAGAATTCCCGGGGTTCGGGGCCTACAAGTATCGGCCATTCCCAACCCCAGCAAAAACAGCACGCAGGCCAGCCCACCGTCTCACAGGGCACAACACGCTCCCGAAACGGCCCAACCGGGGCTCAGAACCGGCTGCAACACGTGCCTAACCACATGCAAGTTCACGGCTCAGACTGACGGTCAACGGCCAGCGTTACATTACGTACCGACCGGCAAAGGTCATCCTGAACAGCGGCAGAACCGATCGCTTCGACCAAGCTTGGGGCACTACGGTTGGGAGTGATGTCCATGACCGAGTTGCCCGTTATTGATCCGATCCTCGGTTCTGATTCCGCCCAGCAATGGCAGTTCCACACACCGATTCGGGCCCGTCACAAAGGCGCCGTTCGGGCTGGGACGGGTGACTTGGACGCTCGCCTCGGCGGACGAGAAGTTGTTACCTTCATCATTGATTCCGCGGAACGTCGCGGCGCGTTGAGCGAAGGTGACGGCGAAGTGATTGCCGCCGCAGCGAAGATGGCCCGAGAAATGCGGCGACCACTCATAGGTGTACTTAGCTCTAGCGGTGCCGATATTTTGGGTGGCATCGCCGCTCTGCACGGTTGGGGCACTGCTGCGAAAGCTGTCAGTGATTGCTCGGGTTTGGTTCCCGTCATTTTCGTGGTCGACGGTCCCGCAGTTTCCGGCGTGGCACTCCTGCTTGGCTTGGCCGACATTGTGATCATGACCGAGTCTTCCTACGCGTTTGTGAGCGGCCCGTCGATGGTTGCCGATTTCACCGGCATCCACGTCGACAACGAATCACTGGGCGGAACCGCCACCCATGCAAAGCACACCGGCCTTCCCTCGTTCATTGCCGGTTCGCTCGATGAAGCACTCGACCGTGTGGCCGAAGTGCTGGCGTACCTTCCCGATCACGTTGACACCGAAGCCAACTTTCGCCGCAGCGACGATCCAACCGAACGTGATGCGCCTGAGCTCGATGAGATTATTCCGTCCACGTCGACAGGTTCCTACGATGTGCGCAACGTGGCTCGAGAAATTGCCGATGACGGTGAAGTATGTGAGCTTAGGAATCGTTGGGCTCCTAATCTGGTCACGGCGTTTGCGTTCATTGGCGGACGAGCATGTGGCATCGTGGCCAATCAACCCGTTGCGCTTGCTGGCACCCTAGATATTCCTGCCGCCCAAAAAGGGGCCTGGTTTGTGGCGTTGTGTGATGCCTTCAACCTGCCCATTGTGACATTGGTTGACACCCCCGGTTACTTTCCCGGCAAAGACCTGGAGTGGCGGGGCATGATTCGACACGGCGCACAGATGGCATTTGCCTATGCCGAGGCCACCGTGCCCAGAATTTGTGTGGTTATGCGCAAGGCCTATGGCGGCGCTTACATCGTGATGGATTGCAAAACCATGGGGAACGACCTTTGCTTGGCTTGGCCTACTGCTGAACTAGCCGTTATGGGAGCCAAAGGTGCCGTACAGATTTTGTACCGACGTGAGACGGAGGAAACCCGCCTGGAGCATGAAACTTCCTACGCAGCGGCCTACCTGAATCCCTACGTTGCCGCGGAACGTGGGCTTGTGGACATGGTAATTGCGCCTCACGAAACTCGTCGAATGATTACCCGCGGGTTGGATTTGTTGTCCTCGAAGCGGGAAATGTTGTCCTCGAAACGGCACGGGAACTCGCCGCTCTAATTTTTGACGCCGTCATAAGCCCGGCAACAACCGTGCAAAGGGTTGAGACTTTCGACACAAAACGCACTAGATTTATCGGTCGTGAATGGCGTTCCTTTTCCTCGTGATGTTGATGGACTCAGTGTTGATTGGTTGACTTCGGTGCTGCATAGCGCTGAGCGATTGTCGGCCCCTGTGGGGGTTGCTTCGTTTCGGGCTGAGCGAATTGGTGAAGGCGTCGGGATGACCTCGTACCTCTACCGACTTCATCTCATCTACGAAGGTTCCCCAACCGTTGCGCATGGCGAGGGTTCGGCTCCGGCCACGTTGATCGTAAAGTTCGCAACCGACGATCAA
>JAYTWN010000386.1:0-16620 GCA_043743435.1 Acidimicrobiia bacterium | reverse complement strand
TCATGTTCATCGAACTGGCGTTCGTTGCTGCCGCCGTCTCTTTGCCTTCTCGTGTGGCTGTAGTGGTTGTTGTTCTTGGTGCCACCGTGGCCAGAATCTCCATACAGCGTCTTCCTTTGATCAAGGTAATTTTCAATGCGGCGATCACCGTCATTGAAATGTCGGTTCTGGTGTGGGCTACTCACCTTTTGGCCAACGGCACGAAGGTGACGGAAACGAAAATGTGGTTGGTGCTCTTCCTGGGCATTGGCACCGCCTCGGCTTCTTCCGCTGTGCTCGTGAGCGGCGCCATTGTGCTCTCTGGTGGAAAGATAAGTCCACGTATGATGATCCGTAATGTCGGGCTTGGTTTGGCTGGTTCGCTTGCTATGGCCAGTATCGCCATAATTGGTCTGGTGCTGACGGTGGTCAACGTAGTCTCTGTAGTTTTCACGGTCATTTTCGCCGCCGGATGTCTGGTTGCGTATCACCACTTTGTGGTGCTTCGTGAGCGTTTCAATGCGGTGTTGCGGCTAGAACGCTTTACCAGTGCGCTTGCTCCAGATCGTTCTATTGATACGATCGTCACCAAGTTGTTGCACCATGCTGCTGAGTTGATGAACTCTGAGGACGCCGCCATTACCTTGGCGACAACGTCGGGACGCGTTGTGCTTACCCGTGCGCTTTCAGAAACTGGAACACTCACTGCAGAACACTGCCCCCTGCCTGGTGATCCCGTTTGGAATCTTGCCCATGCAGCTAGCAAAGCGTGCTTACTAACGAAGTCTGCCGTTGTGCATGAGCCGCTTTTGATCGGCCAACTTGAGCGGATGAAGGCCGATGACTTAATTGTTGTGTCGTTGCGTCTCGATGCCGACAACGTGGGGATTCTGGTAGGCCGCAATCGTCACAACAGCATTGTTCGAACTACCGAAAGCGACCTTGATTTGATCACCACTATGGCTGATCACGCGTCGGTAATTTTGGAACGGTCGCGGTTGTTTGAAAAGCTCGATCTTGAAGTGAGTGTCCGCCAGTATCAAGCGACGCATGATTCGTTGACTGGCTTACACAATCGTGCAGCATTCAACGATGCAGCAGATTCCTATTTGAACTCCGATGCGGCCGCACATTCGCAGACAGTAATCATGTTGGTGGATCTCAACCACTTCAAAAAGATTAATGACACCATGGGTCATCACGCTGGCGACGATGTTTTGGTGCAAATTGCGTCTCGTTTGGTTGGGTCTTTGCCAGCTGGTTCCCACGTTGCTCGCCTTGGTGGCGACGAGTTTGCGGTGTTGGTCCCTGGGCTGAAAAATGAAGCCCATGCCATGGCGGTTGCCGGTTCCTTACGTGCCGCCATTCAAGAACCAGTGCATGTCGGCGATGTGAGTTTTGGTCTCGATGCTGCGATTGGTTTGTCCTTTGCCCCAATCCACGGCACTGAGCGCCACACGCTTCTAAAGTGCGCAGACATTGCTATGTACGCAGCGAAAGATCGTCGGAGTTCACCGATTGCCGTGTTCGATCCTTCACAGCAAAAGTGGACCGAACGTGAAGTTTCGCTGCTTGAAGATCTACGCCATGCCATCGATGCCGAACAGTTGGAGATTGCTTACCAGCCCAAAACTTCGTTGCAAGACGGACATGTCTACGGTGTGGAAGCCCTCTGTCGATGGACGCATCCGACCTTGGGCATGATCCGACCGGACGAGTTCATTCGCATTGCTGAACAAGCGGGACTTATCGACACGTTGACCGAGTTCATGATTCGTGGATCTTTGAAGCAGTGCCGCTCGTGGCTTGATGAAGGATTGGAAATCGGCATGGCCGTCAATATTCCGGCGCAATCGTTGAGTGATCTATCGTTGCCTTCACGAGTTGCCGGTCATGCCCGTGCGGCGCGTGTGCCGCATCGTTTGCTGACGCTCGAGGTAACCGAAAGCGCACTTATGGAAGACGCTCGCACCTCACGTGCCGTCATGACTGAGCTTCGCAACCTTGGCTTTCGGGTATCTATCGACGACTTTGGTACCGGATACTCGTCTTTGGCCTACTTGCACACCTTGCCCGTTGACGAATTGAAGATTGATCGGGCGTTTGTTCAGCGCATTGGTCACGACAAAACCAGTGCCCAAATCGTTCACGTGATCGTCGAATTGGCAAAAACATTTGGTTTGCAAACTGTCGCTGAAGGCATTGAGAGCGACGAAATCCACAATGCTCTCCGCGATCTGGGTGTCGATCTGGGACAAGGCTTCCTGATGGCCAAACCTGCGACTGCCGACCAACTTGCTGGCTATCTGCGCTCCGGTTATGTCTCCTCAAGATTCGTCCCGAGTCCGGACTCTTTAAGATTTGTCCCGAGTCTGGACTCTTCAAGTTTTGTCCCGAGTGTGGACTCTTCAAGATGTGTCCCGAGTCTGGACTGTTCAAGATTTGTCCCGAGTCTGGACTGTTCAACATGTGTCCCGAGTCTGGACTGTTCAACATGTGTCCCGAGTCTGGACTCTTCAAGATTTGTCTCGAGTCTGGACTGTTCAACATGTGTCCCGAGTCCGGACTTCAAGAATGGGGTCGCAGCCCCAGCAGTCGAGGCTTTGGAGGAACCAATGTTTGATTCGTCGCCTGACTGGTTGACAATCGACTTTCCCAGCTACGGCGGGCCTGCAAACTACGGACAGCTGGTCGAAGTCGGCTGAGCATTCGTCAAACGTTCGTCATGAACTCGACCGCTGCGGTACTGGTTGCGGACCACACGTAACGGGCAACACGTAACCGGCAGCGCTGGTGGGCACATCTCCCGAGGCACAGTCGACGTGACATGATCATCGCTCCATGGTCGATGGTCGATGGTCGATGGTCGATGGTCGATGTGAAAGAGGCTCAGTCGGACCGCCGCCTCCAACAGCTCCGACACCTCCAAAACCCGACATCTCAAGTAGCTGAGGTTTGCGTCAAGAGACAATGCCGACAAGCATGGGGGCATGAGCGCAATCGTAGGAACTGAACTAGCGGGAAAAGTAGCGATCGTGACCGGATCGTCGAGTGGAATTGGTGAGGCAACGGCCCACAGGCTGAGTGCTCTCGGCGCCAAGGTTGTGGTGAACTCGGCCAGCTCGGTCGCCGCTGGTAAGGCGGTTTGTGCAGCATTGCCAGGCGAATCGATTTATGTGCAGGCTGACATTGCCGACCAAGCGGCCGGTCAAGCTTTGCTCGATGCCACCATCGCCGAATACGGTCAGCTCGATATCTTGGTCAACAACGCCGGATGGACTACTCTCGTCCCACACGGCAACCTCGATGCTCTGACCGACGAAATCTTTCGCAAAACCTTCGATGTGAATGTGTTTGGGACTTGGTTTTTGACCAAGGCAGCGATCCCGTTGTTGCAGAAATCCGAGGATGGCAACGTGGTCACCATTACGTCGGTGGCCGGGGTTCGCCCTATGGGTTCGTCGATGGCGTATTCGATGACGAAGGCCGCATTGAATCAAATGACGGAACTTCTTGCCAAATCCTATGGTCCCCTACGATTTAATGCGGTTGCTCCCGGGCTCGTCGTCACCCCGTGGACTCAGGATTGGGGCAACCAACATGCCGGTGTTGCAGCCATCGCCCCGCTCAAGCGTTCCGCTACGCCCGATGATTGTGCCGAAGGGGTTCTCGCCTTCGTCCGAAATAAGTACGCCACCGGCCAAGTCTTCGTGATCGACGGTGGACTAACCCTTGTTTCCTAACCAAGGTTGCTCCGGCGCAAATCCCGGTCGCTTTGCTGATTGGCGGCAGTTCCGATTCAATAGGGGCTGCTGTTCGGAGATGGATGGCACCGCAGACCTCTAGGAGCTCAGGCTATGACGCAGATCAACGAAGTGACCGACCTAACAATTGATGGCGATGTCGCCGTCATCACGCTGGATTCGCCGCCGGTTAATGCCTTGAGCGCCAAGGTTCGCGATGGGTTGCATGCTTCGTTTCAGGCGGCCATTGCCGATACCGCTTCAACGTCAATCGTGTTGATCTGTGCCGGGCGTACGTTTATTGCCGGTGCCGATATCTCTGAGTTCGGTGGCGCGGCAACCAAGAGCGCCAGCCTCTTCGACGTGCAAGAAATGATGGAATCCTCCACCAAGCCGGTTGTCGCAGCCATTCACGGCACGGCCCTTGGTGGCGGACTGGAAGTTGCCCTGTGCGCTCACTACCGAATTGCGGTGCCATCGGCCAAGTGTGGGCTTCCTGAGGTCAATCTTGGCTTGCTTCCCGGTGCCGGTGGAACGCAGCGCTTACCGCGAATCGTAGGTGCACAGAGGGCTCTGGAAATGATGACGGCGGGAACCCATATTGGCGCAAAAGAATGTTTGGCCATGGGGTTAGTCGATGAGTTGGCGACCGAAGGATCACTGCGCGAAGACGCAATTTCCTATGCGCGCAAACTGGTTGCCGAGGGCCGGCCATGTGTGAAAGTGTCCGATGATTCGTCCAAGGTCGAAGCCGATCGCGGAAACACCGAACTGTTTGCGGCCTTTCGCAAAGCGAATGCCAAGAAGTTCCGCGGATTCAAGGCCCCTGAAGCGATTATCCAAACGGTTGAAGCTGCCGTGAATCTACCGTTTGCCGAAGGCATTGGTGTGGAGCGCAAACTGTTCGGAGGTCTCGTGAGTAGCCCCGAATCTGCCGCTCAGCGCTACGTGTTTTTTGCTGAGCGCGAAGTGTGGAAAATCCCAACGGTTCCGGCAACCACGCCCACGATTCCCGTCAACTCGGTAGGCGTGATTGGTGCGGGAACTATGGGCGGCGGCATCACCATGAACTTCGTGAACGCAGGCATTCCTGTCACCATGGTTGAGCAGAAGCAGGAGGCGCTCGATCGCGGGTTGGCTGTGGTGCGTAGTAACTATGAGCGCAGTGCCAAGAACGGTCGCTTCACTATGGACGAGGTAGAACGCCGGATGGCCATGATCACCCCGTCGCTGGATTACAACGATTTCGCCACCGTCGATTTGGTGATTGAAGCCGTCTTCGAACGTATGGATATAAAACGTGACGTGTTTACCAAACTTGATGCCATCTGCAAGCCCGGTGCGATCTTGGCCACGAATACCAGCGCACTCAACATTGATGAAATTGCCGCGGTCACCACTCGCCCGGAATCAGTCATTGGTATGCACTTCTTCTCACCCGCCAACGTGATGAAACTTGTTGAAGTAGTACGTGCAGAGAAGACCTCTGATGAGGTCATCAATACAGCGATGCAGATTTCTAAAAAGATTGGAAAAATGGCAGCGCTCGTTGGCGTATGCCCAGGATTTGTCGGTAACCGTATGTTGTTTGCCCGGTCGCGAGAATCCCAAGCCTTGCTTGATGAGGGCGCGATGCCGTGGGACGTTGACCGTGCGCTATTCGATTTTGGTTTCGCCATGGGCCCGTTCCAAATGAGTGATCTTGCTGGATTGGACATTGGGTGGGTCGCGGAAAATTCGAAAGGTCTGACTATCAGGGATCGCCTATGCGAGTTGGATCGCCGTGGACAAAAAACCGGTGCTGGCTATTACGACTACGACGCCAATCGGATTTCGGTTCCGTCGCCCGTGACCGAAGGAATCATCCGTGAGTTCGCCGCAAAGGGTGGGAAGCCAGCGCGTGAGTTCACGCAGGAAGAAATTGTGGAGCGCCTCATCCTGCCCATGATCAACGAAGGGGCCAAGATTCTCGAAGAAGGCATGGCTATTCGCCCATCCGATATCGACATCATTTGGATCAACGGGTACAACTGGCCTGCCTACCGCGGTGGCCCGATGCACTACGCCGATTCGCTCGGTCTGGACAAGGTGCTGGCCCGTCTTCAGGAACTAGAAGCGTCTTCGGGTCCACAGTGGAAGCCCGCTGCATTGATCGAGCGCCTAGTAGCGGAGGGCAAACCCTTTAGCTCACTCCGCCCATAAGAACCGACGCGCATAAAATCCGGCGCGCAGCAAACCCGCGAGCGCTTAGCTCTCACCGATCGGAAAATGAATTCGTGAGCTCGGGTGAACATTCCCCGAGCCCACGATTTCTATTTTCGAAAAAGCTCGGCAAGGTCAAGGTTTCTGGCACAAGACAGGCAGAAGACGCTAGGAAAACACCTCGAATGCGGCATCGCTCTTGTCAGCTGAGGGGTCAAGGAAAACTCGGTCCTCCCCGTCGTGGCGATTGGCTCGGGCCACGATTTCGCTGTCGGGCAAAACATCCATTGGGGTGTAGCTCGGATGGTGATGCTTGATGTACGGATCGTTTGCTCGCATATTAAACGCCACAAGCAGCAGGTGGCGGTCGATGTCTGACTGATTCGGCGCCGAGGTGTGGAGCGTGTTTGAGTGGAAGAACATCACGTCGCCTGGCTGTGCCTCGAAGGCCACTCGCGGGAGTCGTTCTTCGGCGGCATCGACTCGAGCGGGATCCGCGCCCGTCTGCTTGCCCACATGCACGTGATCGATTCGGCCCATGAGATGTGACCCCGCAAGCACGTTGAGGCAACCGTTGGCAGGGGTGTTGGGGGTAAGGGGAATGGCTACCGTGAGCATGTCTGGGCGAAGACAACCGTTTGGGTACCAGTAGCCATAGTCCTGATGCCATACCCACGTCCCTCCGGTGCCCGGTCGTTTCATGGTGATCTTGGAGTGGTAGTGGTACACCTCACCGCCGAGTAGGTCCTCGACGGCGCGCACGAGCCGTTCACTTCGAGCCAACGCTCCAAAGGAGTCTTCGCCCGGTTCGTTCCAGAGAGCGATTTCGGTAGCACCTCCCTGTCCATCATCAACACCATAGGCGCGCTTATGAATTGATTGATCGACCTGAAAGGCGTTAATCACTGCGCCGATTTCGTCGGACGCAAAGAAGCCGCTTTTGATGACGAACCCGTCACGGTTAAACGATTCTTTATCAGAGGTGGTCATGACGCTCATATCGTGTTCCTTTCGTACTGCAAACTTGTGGTGCTTGTCTTGTGTGTGGTGCTTGTCTTGTGTGTAGTGCGTGTCTTGTGTGCGTGTGGTGGTCTGCGTTGTGTCATTTGTATGCAGTCGTACGGTGCGCGGTTAGCGCAAGTACGCCAGTAGTGGCACTGTTTTCACTGGCCTGGTGAAAAAAGTGGCGTTAGGGGCGCAACCGTGTTCATGACCTACTGCGCGCATACAAGCCACCCACCTACCCTTGCTGATTGGGGATGTTTGGATCGCCGGCCTTTACGGGGGATCGAGGCTGGAGTATTGCTCGCTGTTGTGCAGTGATCCGCGCAAGCAAAGCATCGGACCAGGTGTAGCCAAAGCGCGCGCGCACCCACGAAGGGCCGTAGCGAAGGATGATGACCCTACGCTCACCGTCAACGGTGCTGCGGCTGGATCCACCGTGCATGATCGAATCAACGAACAGTAAAGCGTCACCGGCCCTGGCATTGACCTCAACTGCTCCAGGCAGCGCATCCATGCGATCACCAAGGGCATAGTCACCCGCTAGGGGATGGGGCAGGTTTGATTTGTGGCTGCCCGGGACCACCATGGTCGCTCCGTCGCCAGGGCCAATGTCGGTTAGGGCCAAGAGCACGTTGACCTGACCACAGCGGAACCGACCGTGTCGGAAGTCGTACTGGGTTCGAATGGGTGAGTTGAAGGCCCCGGAATGCACGGGATGATGCCCGCCGGCCGTTCGTTTCGTGGCGATGTTCTCGTCGATAGAGACGCCTTCAACGTAGGTTCCCTCCTCGCCAGCATAATGGCGAACATGGTCGATCCAACTTGGGTGGTCAATCAAAAACGCGAAGGTCGGGTCATCACAATCGAGCACGTTGTGCAATTCGAAGCCCGTGTCTTTTGTGTAGTCCCGACGCTGCGCGTTGCCAACCCACTCGCCGTTTGAGAGCGTCGGGAATCGGTCATAGGCATCGTTTAATCGACGGACTTCGTTGAGGTCGAGGGCACCGTGTAACACGAGATAGCCGCGCAGATCGAACTCGAAGTCCTCAAGCGGAGTGGGTGTTGGCATGCTTGGTCCTTTCGTTTCGATGTCTGTAACGGCGCTGTTGTCCACTGTTGTCCACTGTTGCCCACTGTTTGAACTGTTTGAACTGTTTGCATTGTTGTTTTCGGCACCGTCAATGTTCTTTGCTGATGTTCTTTGCTGATGCAATTTCACTGCACTACGCAGCGATGGGGACCACGGGATTCAACGCCGAAGCAGCAGGGTCACCAGGTACGAGTCCGGGTAGCCACCGGGCCAGATCGAGACGCTGCGGTTCATTGGTTGGTTCCTGCACGATGAGATCACTGGCGAAGTAGATCACGGTCATGACTTCTCGAGTCATGGTCGAAGTGTTGGCCCCGGCTTTGTGCAGGGTCCACCCACCGTGGAAGGTTGCGTCGCCTGCGGACATGGCCACGGGAACCGACAGCGTTGCGCCGGTTTGGTTGACCAACGCATCGAAGTGGGCTTCGGAACCGTCGGAGATGGCCTCAACGCCGAGTTCCCCGGTGTTGCTCCCGTTCACAAACGTCATGATGCCCATGTCGGTGGTGATGTCGATGAGCGGCATCCACATCGTGACGCAGCGGGTGCCGTTGAGCGGCCAGTAGATGGCGTCTTGGTGCCACGGCGTATGCCCGCCGCCGGGCTCCTTGACCAGCGCCTGATCGTGATAAACCCGCACGCTTTCCACGCCGAGCAAATCAGCGGCTATGCCAGCGAAGCGAGCAGCAAGCACGAAGCGGCGAACATCCTCATCGTGCTCCCACAGGTTCATCACCTGAAGGAAAGCCTTGCCGTAGGTGTCTCGTTCTGAAAGCGGACGATTTTCCCGGTTATACCGTGTAACCGCGGATGACACCACCGGCCGAAACGCGCCAACTTCCTCGACACTGGCGATCGAGCGAAGCAGGACATGGCCGTTGTTCTGGTAACCCGTGACTGACTCGGGGGAAACGTTGTAGCGATCGTCGAGGAGGGGGAGTAGAACACTCATTGGGATTCACCATCGATTTCGTTGAGGAACTTTTCTAACTCGTTTGCATCGATGGGCACCAGGCGGCCAGCATCGGGGAATCGACCGGTGGCCACATCTTCACGAAATTCGGTAAGTGCAGCAATGCGCTCCAATTGTATGCGCGCATACTCTGCACGAAGATCGCGATACCTTTTGGCGTGACGTGGATAGTGACCGTCGTGGGAACCAAGGATGTCCTCGGCAAACAGATACTGCGCATCGCATCCGGCCCCCGCCCCCATCGACATCATGAACAGTGAAGTGCGAGCCGAAATAGCCGACGCAACTTCAGCAGGAACCACTTCGATTTCTGCACCGAGTGCCCCCGCATCTTCCAGCCGTTTGATCTGACGAAAGATCTGAACTGCGCTGTCGGCAGTTTTGCCCACGGCGCGAAATCCTCCTGTCCACGTAGCCTTTGAAGGAATCAGCCCGACGTGGCTCATGATGGGGAAGCCCTCCGCGGAGAGTCTGCTGATGGTTTCCAGGCTGGCCACGCAGTACATGGCATCGATTCCCTTGCCGTATAGCGTGCAGGCTTCGCGGAGGTAGTCGTCGGTCGTGGCGAGTCGCCCGTAATCCATCCCGGTGATCATGAACGCGGTTGGTGCCGCAGCTCGAATCGCTTGGAGTTGCGGATTGTGCCCGGTGGTGATGATGTCGATGCCGGCCGCCTCAGCTGCAGCTGCCTCGTCAACGGTCCACGCCAAGACGTTGGTTCGCTGGATCTTCCCCTTACCGGCGAGGAGATCGGCAACGGTTGGTTTTGTTCGAGTCGGTTGAGTCATGGGCTGTCCGATCTGGAGAGAGCTTGCAGGAGAGTTGAGCTGCAGGCGTACAAGGTTGCTTTCAAAATTTGTTGACAAAGATGTTGAAGGATGTTGACAAAGATGTTGAAGGATGTTGAGAGATGTTGGAGTGTGCTCCGCTAGCGGTCTTGCATGGCAAGAGTTGCGGCCAAAACCGTGTCACGCAGGTGTACAGAACTTGCTACTTTACGGCCCCGAGGGTGAGCCCGTCGACGAAGGATTTTTGGAAGCGGAGAAACACAATCAGTGTGGGAATGGCCGCGGTGATAGTGGCCGCCGAGATGAGCCCCCAATCAGAAAGGTAAGTGCCTTGGAGGCCTAGCAACGCCGCAGTTACCGGCATCTTGTTTTCACTGCGCAGCACGGTGATGGACCAGAGCAGGTCATTGAAGATTCCGGTGAAACCAAGTGCGCCCATCGAGGCCAAGGCAGGCTTGCTCAGCGGAAGAATGATTGTTCGATAAATCTGAAACGGGGTTGCACCGTCGATGATGGCCGCTTGTTGAATCTCCGATGGGATGGCCTGCATGAATCCATACAGTACGAACACATAGAATCCGAGGCCAAACGCTGCGTGCAAAACAATCACGGCAAAGTACGTGTCGAAAATGCCTAATGCTTCAGAGTTTCGCGTAAGGGGAATGAGCATGATCTGAGGAGGAAGGAGATTTCCGGCCAGCATGATCAGGAGGATGGTTCGTCGAAACGGCACTCTGAATCTGCTCAATCCAAATGCCGCCAACGAGGAAAGCAGTAGAGCAAAGGCGAGCGCCGGGATGGTGATGATGAAGCTATTGCGCATGCCTCTGCTCCCACCACCACGACCCCACGCCTCGGTGTAGCCGCGAAAGGTGAATGACCGTGGCAGCGCCATGAGCCCGTTGCTCAAAATGTCGTCGAAGGATCGAAATGACAACACCACTACGAGGAGCAGCGGCGCAACCCACAGCAGCGAGATGAGCGATGCGGTGAAGTGAAATCCAGCTGTTCGTGCCTTGCTGGCTCGGCGGCTCCTACGACGAATAATCTCCCCAGGCGTTTGGGAGAGCCGAGGTGTAGGAGATGTCCGACGCACTGGCGGCATTGCCTTCGTTTGAGCTTCCTGGGTGATCACTTGGGATCCTCTCGCAAAGCGCGAACGAGATACAGAACAATGAAACTTACGGCAAGCAGGAAAACCACAACGGCAACAGCAGAGGCATATCCCAAACGACCAGTAGCGAAGGCAGTTTGAAACATAAACGTACTGAGCAACTGCGACGAGTTGTACGGCCCGCCCTTCGTAAGCGCATAGACGATGTCAAAGGAGCGGAGAGCATCGATCACAATCACCGACAACACCACCGAGTTGACGCCCTTTAACTGCGGCATGGTGATGTGTCGAAACAGCTGCCATCGGTTGGCTCCGTCGACCCGTGCTGCTTCGGTCAAAGTGGGATCAATCGATTTCAACCCGGCCAAGAACAACACCATCAGATATCCCGAAGAACGCCAAAGCGAAGCAACAACCAAGGCGTACAACACCGTCCGCGGCTCGGCCAGCCAGATACGGCCCCACGATTTGAGACCGGCTGCTTGGAGTGCGTTGTTGAACAGTCCCTCGGGCGCGTACAGCACCCGCCAAACCAAAGCCGTGACCACCAAAGAGAAAATCACCGGCAAGAAAATCAGTGACCGATAGACCGCCACACCCCGACGTTGTGCTTTGAGGAACAACGCCAGCGAAAGGCCGATCAAACCGGAAAGCCCACCAAACACCACAAGCCAACGGAGCGTGTTCTTGAACGCCACATTGAAGATGGGATCGCTCCCGAGTTCGCGAAAGTTCTGCAGACCGACAGCTTTCGGGCTGCCCACTCCCCGCCATTCGGTGAACGAAAGCAGGATGCCCTGAATAGCCGGGCCAAAGACGATGGCCGCTTCGAGAAGGAACGGCACCAAAATAAATGCCGCCACCGTCGGCGGGAGAGAGTCGATCCCCTTTCGACGGTGGCGCATCAGAACAGACATTTATGCTTTGCGGGCGCTCACTGCGGCGGTTTGCCATTCGGCAATGATGGCGTCGACATCACCGGGCTTATCCATGAACTTCATCAATGCAGCATCGGCGGTTGGTTGCAATTCGTCGCCACCGTCTCGGTTGAAGAACTGGGTGAGATCGGCAGCTGCTTCCAACATTGCTTTGCCCTTGGTGTTTTGTACCGTGACCGCGGCCTTGGCTCCAGGTGCTGCGGGAATCGATGAGTTGCCTGAAGTGGTCAGGTAGAGCTCTTGTGCGGCCGGGGTGGCGAGGAACCGCATGAAGGCCTTGGTGAGGGCAGGATTTGAACCCTTTGCCGACGCAAAGAATCCGTCGGCGGGAGCTTCTTCAGCAACGGGCACCTTCGGGTCGATGATGGGGAACTGGAAGAAGTCGATGTCGTCTCCTACCTCTTTTGGAGCGCCGAGTGCCCACCAGTTACCAGCAACGTAGGTGGCGGTTTCGCCTTTGTAGAACTTGGTTTGTGCTTCAGCGAATGCCAAGCCCTTGGCCTGCTTGTCCATGTACGGCAGCATTTCCGACCACTTGGCAAATACGGCTTTTACTTCTGGGGAGTTGAAGCTCTTCTTGCCACTGAGAACGTCCCGATGGAACTTTGCACCGTTGACGCGAAGGTTCAAGTAGTCGAACCAGAACGAAGCAACCCATGGTGTATCGGAGAGACCCATGCCGATTGGGGTTACGCCTTTGTCGAGCAATGTTTTGCAGAGTGCCTTGTACTCATCCCACGTCTTTGGTGGTTTCACGCCCCACTCAGCAAACTTCGATGGGCGGTAGTAAACGCCGCACCAGTAGTAGTAAATCGGCACGAAGATCTGCTTGCCGTCGGTGGCCGTTGACAGGCCCTTCAGCGCTGAGGAGTAGCCGGCCATTTCTGGTGAGGCCCATACGTCGGAGATGTCGAGGAGGAGGCCTTGATCGGCGTAGTTCTGTGCGGCTTTACCGGCAAGCCAGGTAAGGACTTCTGGTGGTTTGGAGGAGGTGAGGTACTGGGTGAGCTGCGTGCGGTACAGCTCGCCGGCAACCGTGTTGAGCTTTACCGTCCCGGTTTTTTTGGCATTGAACGCGGCGACGAGGGCTTCCATGCCCTTTTTTGATTTGTCGTCGGCGTTGTTGGACTGCAGGGCGATGGTGCCAGAGACCTTGGCCGAGGACTTGCTCTTGGCGGTCTTTTTCGCCGCGGCAAAGGCTGCGGGCGAACCCGCCAGCACACCTAGTGCGGCGGCCCCCAGGACGAAGGAACGACGCCCAAGAAGGGACGGCGATTGCGGGTCGGATTCAGGGTTCATGGTCGGTTCGGTGTTCATGCAAACTCCCTCGGATGACGTGTAGGTCTGATAAGTGGTGCGGACTGTCAGAGTCCGGGCGGGACCACGACAGGGGACGAACAGCTGACTACTGACGTTGCCGACGGTGTCGACGAGCTGAGCATACAGATGCGACAGACGTCACGTCAACGGTGACGTAACGGGCGGAAACGTCGGCCCGTCCGAACTATGCGGACTGACGGACGATCAGTTCGACGCCGACGTGGATCGGCGGTTGCTGGTTCGGTGACGTACGCATGCGCTCGAGGAGGGCCATGGCTTCCCGACCGATGGCGACGCGGTCAAGGCGCACCGATGTCAGCGCGGGGACGAGCGAGGAGCACATGGCGATGTCGTTGAACCCCACGAGCGCAACGTCGTCAGGCACCCGGAGGCCGGCGACGGCGAGGGCCTGCAGGGCGCCGATGGCCACGGCGTCGTTGTACGCGAAGACACCGTCGACCGGCGTGCCAGCCGCCAGTACGTCCTCCATGGCTGCACGGCCTCCCTCGATACTCGGATCCCGGCGCACGACCTGCGCCTCGGTGAAGACCAGCCCCCCACTCTGAAGCGTGTGGCGGAATGCCGTTTCACGCCGCGGCGGCAGCAGGGAGTTGCCCGAGTCGGTGTTTGACAACATCACGAGATGTCGACGGCCGATGCGCACGAGATGCTCGACCCCGAGCGTGGCCCCGAGGGTGATGTCCCACAGAACAGAACCGAGGTTCGTGTCAGAGATCTCCGTACCGACGACCACCGTGCGCAGTCCTCGGGTGGCGTGCTTCACGACGGTCGCCCGTTCCCCTTGCGGGGTGTAGACGATGGCGCCGTCCACGGCGAATGACGACATGGTCTCGAGAATGGAGTCGAACTCCGCGGCGTCGTCGTCGTGCTTGGCGATGATGATGGTGCGACCCTTCGCCTTGGCCGCGGCCTGTACGCCATCAACCAACTCGGCGAAAAACGGGTCGACCAATCGGGGCACGACCAGGCCGACTGTCCCCGTCCGACGGGTAACGAGGGCGCGGGCCAGCATATTGGGGCGGTAACCCACTTTCTCGATGGCTTCGAGGACCCGCAGCCGTGTGGCATTCCCAAAGCCGCCCTCGTCGTTGACCACACGCGAGACGGTGCGCGGCGAAACGCCGGCCAGAGCTGCTACGTCATAAATTGTCGATCCGCTCCGCATCACACCAGCTTGCCCGGTTGAGGGAGGTCGGCGTCGTCGATTGCGTCATCGATGACGTAATCGAGTTCCCGAAGAGAGTACGATGCGACCCACTCCACGTCCGGAAAGACGCCCATGACCAGCTCCCCGACTGCCACCCACTCACCCAAGATCGTGTTTGTGGGTGCCGGGAGTACCGTGTTCACCAAGAACCTTCTGGGCGACATACTCGGGTACCCGGAACTCGCCCAGTCGCCCATTACCCTGTTCGACATCGACGCCGAACGGCTGGCGACTTCGGAACTCGTCGCCCACCGGGTGGCCCGGGCGCTGGGTGCCTCCCCCACCATCGTGGCTACCACGGACCGAGCCATGGCCCTCGATGGCGCCGACTACGTCATCACCATGATCCAGGTGGCCGGGTACCGGCCGGGCACGGTTCTGGACTTCGAGATCCCGGCGAAATACGGCCTGCGCCAGACCATCGCCGACACGCTGGGGATCGGCGGCATCATGCGGGCCGTGCGCACCGTCCCCGTGCTGCTCGACATCGCCGCGGACATGGAGCGGCTCTGTCCGAACGCGTTGCACATCAACTACGCCAACCCGATGGCCATGAATTGCTGGGGCCTCAACCGTGGCTCAAAGATCACCACGGTGGGTCTCTGCCACAGCGTGCCCCTCACCGCCAAGGACCTGTGCGACGACATCGGGGTGCCGTTCGACGAGATCAACTACACCGTTGCAGGCATCAACCACATGGCGTTCTTCCTGCGCCTCGAGCACCGCGGCGAGGACCTCTATCCGCGAGTGCGGGACTTCCTCACGTCGGGCAGGCGAGCGGGCCGACATCACGGCGACGGGACGGTGGCGCCGGACCTCGTCCGCTACGAAGTGTTCAAGCGCACCGGTTTCTTCGTGACCGAGTCAAGTGAGCACTTCAGTGAGTACGTTCCGTGGTTCATCAAACGAGACCGGCCAGACCTGCTCGAACGTTTCGAAGTGCCGCTCGACGAATACATCCGCCGGTGCGAAAACCAGATCGCCGGCTGGGAAACCCTCCGAGCGTCACTGGAAGACGACGCCCACGAACTGACGGTTGAACGCAGTGTGGAGTTCGGTTCGGCCATCATCCACTCCATGGAAACGGGCCAGCCCACCGTGATCTACGGCAACGTGGCCAACGACGGCATCATCGATAACCTGCCCGCGGGCTGCACGGTTGAGGTGCCGTGCGTGGTGGATCGCAATGGCGTGCAACCGACACGGATCGGTGCCCTACCTCCACAACTGGCGGCATTGATACAAACCAACGTCAACGTGCAGTCTCTGGTCGTCGAGGCGGTCCTCACCGGCAACCGTGAGCACATTTATCATGCCGCCATGCTCGATCCCCACACCGCCGCGGAGCTGGACCTGGACCAGATCTGGGCCATGGTCGACGAGTTGCTCGTCGCCCACGGTGACTGGATACCGGAGTCGCTGCGCTCGTAAGGAGCCTCCTAACCTCTCTATCGCCCCCGACTTCGAGGAAACATGCGATCGATCAACGTCACCATCTGGAACGAATATCTTCACGAGCTGAAGGAACCCGAGATCGCCGAGGTATATCCAACCGGGATACATGGCGCACTCGCCGAGGGCCTTTCGGTCCACAGCGACCTTTCCATCCGAACGGCCACCCTGGCCGAGCCGTTGCACGGGCTCACCGACGATGTTCTGGCGTCCACGGACGTAATGATCTGGTGGGGCCACATGGGTCACCACCTCGTGGACGACGCGATCGTTGAGAAGGTTCAGCACCAGGTGCTTAGTGGGATGGGCCTTATCGTTTTGCATTCCGGCCACTACTCGAAGATCTTCCGTCGGCTCATGGGTACGAACTGCTCACTCACCTGGCGCGAGGCGAACGAGAAGGAGCGGCTGTGGGTCGTCGAGCCGGCGCATCCGGTGATGCAAGGGATACCCCCGTACTTCGAACTCGAAGCCGAGGAGATGTACGGCGAACGGTTCGATGTACCAACGCCCGACAAGCTGCTCATGCTGAGCTGGTTCCAGGGCGGAGAGGTCTTCCGGAGCTGCGCGACCTGGCAACGAGGGCACGGCCAAATCGTCTACTTCCGCCCCGGCCACGAGGAGTACCCGACCTATCGCAACGAGCATGTACTCCGCGTCATTACCAACGCCTGCCGTTGGGCCGCGCGCGGCGTCAACATCCCCACGAATGACGCGCCCAACGCGCCGGCGATCGAGTGGGTGCCGGGCGCATCGGCGCGAGCCACGGCCGCGGCCCAGGACGGCTC
>JAYTWN010000385.1:0-7520 GCA_043743435.1 Acidimicrobiia bacterium | reverse complement strand
CAGCCCTATCGCAGGGCTTCGATGGGTTGGAGGTTGGTGGCGCGTCGGGCGGGGAGTGCGCCGGCGAGGAGTCCGATGAGTGCTCCGGTTAGGGCGGCGAGTGCGGGGAGGGTTGGGTCGAGGATGGGGGTCCATTGGCGGGTGGCGGCGACGGTGATGATGGTGATGATGCCGAGTGTTGCGCCGATGGTTCCGCCGATGAGTCCGGTGATTGCTGATTCGGTGAGGAATTGGGCGGCGATGTGGGTTCGTGATGCGCCGAGTGATCGTCGTAGGCCGATTTCGGGGGTGCGTTCGATGACGGATACGAGGGTGATGTTGGCGATTCCTACTGCGCCGACGGCGAGGATGAGTAGGCCGAGTGCGAGGAAGAGTCCGTTGAGGTCGGATTGGATGGCGTTTTTGACTGAGGTTGGTTCGCCGTCGGCTGAGATTTGGATTCGGGTGGGGTCGATGGGGTCGAGTGTGGCGGGTGTCTGTGAGGCGATGAGGCGTGCTGCGCCGATGACGGTGTCGATGCGGACGGAGCCGGGTGCTGCGAGCCCGTAGATCGTTTGGGCGGTGCCGTTGGGGAGAATGATGGCGTCGAGCAGGTCGGGTTCTCGGGCTACGTCGGCGATGATCCCGATCACTTCAAATGCGCGGTCGCCAATAAACACGACTGGTCGTTGGTCTACTCGGTTGATGCCGAGGTCTTCGGCGGCGATTCGTCCGAGTACAGCGACTGGTGCCGAATTGGTGTCCATCAGGGTATCGAACACGCGTCCGGTTGTGAGGCGGGTTTTGATGGCGGCGAACAGTCCGGGGGATACGGCTTTGATGGTTTTCTGGAATTCGGTTGGGTCGAGTGGGTCTCGTACGGGTACGGCTCGCACGAGTGCGCCTTTTACGTTCACTTCAGACAGCGTGCCTGCTGCGGTTACGCCGTTGAGTTTTTCGATTCGTGTCTGGGCGTCCCAGGGGATTGATGAAAACTGTGGTGCACCGGATCCGCCGAAGTTGTTGGAGCGCGGTTCAGCGACAACGTAGGTTGCGGCGAGTGCATCGAAGCGTGAAACGATTTGTGCTCCAGCGGTTCGAGAGATCCCGATGGTGGCGACGAGCGCTGCGATTCCCATCACGGTGCCGAGTGATGTGAGTGCGGTGCGTAATGGCCGTTCGGCTATCCCGGCGATTGCTTCAGCCAACAAATCACGCACCCGCATTTTCGGGTGTTCACGATTTTTTCGTGTCCGAAATCTGAATCGCTGTGCTGTTTTTTGAGCGGAAGGAGCGGAAGGTTCTGCGCTGCCGGGTTGATCGGTGTGCGTGCTCGTTGCGGGATCAGTGAGCATTGGCGGTGCTCCCGGAATCCGTGGCTGACTGCGCCGAAGCAGTCGAATCGGTAGGTGCCGTCGATGCGGGATGGGCGGGTTGGGTGGTGAGGTAGCCGTCGGTGATGGCGACGGATCGTTGTAGCCGAGCAGCGACGGATGGGTCGTGGGTGATCACTACGAGGGTGAGTCCGTCGGCTTGGAGGCGGTCGAATACGTCGAGCACGGTGTGGGTGTTTTTGGTGTCGAGGTTTCCGGTTGGTTCATCGGCGAGGAGTAGTGCGGGTCGTGATGTGATGGCTCGGGCGATGGCGACGCGTTGTTTTTCGCCGCCGGATAGGGTTCGGGCGGTGGCGTCTACTCGGTGGTCTAGGCCGACGCGGTGGAGTGCATCGAGTGCTCGTTCGATTCGTTCTTTGCGTGGTGGTGGGGGTTCGGAGCTGGTGCCGTATATGGTTCCGAGTTCCACGTTTTCCAGTACCGATCGGTGTGCGAGCAGATGGAATTGTTGGAATACGAATCCGATTTCTCGGCCTCGTACTGCGGCTCGTCCGGCGTCGGTGAGAGAGGCGACGTCGGTTCCGTTTAATCGGTATGTACCGCTCGATGGGATATCGAGGCATCCAAGAATGTTGAGAAGCGTCGATTTTCCTGAGCCTGATGGTCCAATGATTGCGACGGATTCGTGCGGCCACACCGTGAGATCAACACCGCGCAGAGCGTGCACCGGTGCGCCGCTATTCACGTCAAAGGTTTTCCAAACCGATTGCAACGCCAGGACTGGTTTGATCCCGGTTTGATCGTCGTCAACCGGATCGGTACGTGTGCTTAGGGGATCACTGTGGGGCGTGGAGTTGGTCTGGGTGCTCGGCTCTGTAGCGTGCTTGGCGTTGATGCCACGAATCCCCGTTTCGAGCTCCGGGTCACCGTTGCGTTTTGATGGCCATTTCATGGTGTCGCCGGGGCAACGCTTTCGGCACTGATTGGGTTGGGGGATTCAGTTCCGGCTTTGTCGTTTGCGCCGGGTAAGCCTTCGAGAAGTTTCCCGTTACTTGTTCCCGTTACCACCGAATCACCCTCCTTGATATCGCTTGGTTTGGTGGCCGTGATTTGTACGAAACCTTCAGCACGTAACCCAGCGGTTACTTGCACGAAACGGGTGGGAGAGCCGGGGGTGTCTTCTACTTCAACACGAGTTGTGCCGTCGATCGCTGCTGATACGGCGGCCGTCGGCACTGCAAGAACTTTCCCCCCGGTGGTTGAGATTGGAATGGTGACTTTGACGGGTAAACCGTTGAGGTCACTGAGCCGGGGTTTGCGGTTCTCGAACTGTGGCGCCACGTTCCCGCTGGCATCAGGTGCGGGTGGTTCGGGTTGCTGTGCTTCATCCTCGGCAGGTGTTAACTCCACATAGATTCGCCCCGCAGCAGCCCCTTTTGTTCCGGTCGACGACGCAATCTCCGTGATCTTTGCTTTCAACGTGATCTGCAAATCCGAGGCTTCAATCTCGGCGTCTTGACCAACACGTAAACCTGAAGCGTCGGCAGGATCAACCGATGAATCAACCGCAACACGCTGGGTCGATACGGTCATAAACACACCAGAGAGTGCATCACCAGCGGCAAGTTTTGATTCATCAATCCGTAACGGCAACGCATTGAAAAACACGACCTCGTTGGCCGGAACAACGATGCCCGTCTCGGCCTCTAATCGGGCGAGTTCCGTTTTTGCGTCGGTCTCAGCGGCCACGGCGTTGGTTACGGCTGAACGCAAACTGGTTGCGTTTGCAGGCTTACCCAACTGGGCACGTGCGGCGATAGCAATCTTCAACTGTGCCTCAGCTGAACGCAACGAGGCAGCCTGGGCACGTAGCGCGGGGTCGACGGCACGTTTCGCTGCCTCAAGTTCGGCGGCAGCAATGTCACGTGACTTTCTGGCCTGGGTCTGGCGGGCAACCGGATCAGAACCGCTCCCAGCACTCGACGATGAACCAGAACTTGACGAGCCCGAGCTGGAGGAACTCGAACCTGAGGAACCAGTAGAAGATGAACCTGCTGCGTTGTTGGCGGCTGCCTGTTTTGCTCGGAGTTCGGTGATCGTGACGGCTTCTTTCGCGGTTACAACTTGCAACTTGGCTGTGGCCAGTGCGGTTTGGTTATCGCTAATTGCGGTGTCGGCACGCACTACTCCTCGCTGGGCGACCCGTAACCCGGTGGTGGCTGAACGGACAGAACTCGTCGCACCAGTAACAGATTGTTCAGCGGCACGAACCGATGCTGCATAGCCCTCCGTGTCGGCACGAAACGCGCCTTCACCGATTTGGATTTGAGGGACAGGTTTCGCTTTTGCGGCCACCAAATCTGCCTGGGCCCGAACCAAACCGGTGTTTGCTTCATCAAGAACGATCTGTGCATCGGTAACTGCGTTTCGAGCATCATCGGCATCAGTTCCTGCAGACTCGATGGCTCGTTCGGCTTTGATCACTCCTGCTTCAGCATCAGTTACGCGTTGTTTTGCGGTAGCCAAATTTTGTGCCGTTTCTGCTGCGGTGAGTACCGCTGAAACATCATCACCCATGCGAACTACGGCGGCATCGGCGGAAACCAAAGCGGCCTCGGCTGTCGCTAACGCGATTTCTCGTTGCGCGATTGCTAACAATGCCTGATCGTTTGCCTTACCCCCATCGGTAGTGACTGCTGAAACCCGGTCACGTGCGGCAGCAACTGATTCGGTGGCCGCCAACGTTTTGTCAGCCGTCGGTAGCGCGGTGCCCGTAGTGAGTGCTTCACGCGCGGAACGGGTTTGATCTGCAGACTTACGAACCGCGTCAGTTGCTGTTTTCAGACGATCAAGCTGCGTGGGGCTAGCACCGAACGGTTCGTAACCGACCGCACGCATCCAAACTGAAACGGCCCGCTCCGCTGCTTCATCAAACACCGGGCCGGTACCGGCAGCAAAACCCAAACGGTTCAATGCGGTTTTCAACGCCGTAACATCGGTTCCTGAATCGTTAGGACGAATATCGCGGTACATCGGTACGCCACCAACCAAACCAATCACCGGCCGACCAGAAACATCAGCAATCCGCTCTCCCTCCTTCACCACCGAACCCTTCACCGGGGGAGCAGTAACAATCTGCGAACCGGTCTTCACCGCCGAACCAGGCAACGTGATTGGCTTGGGCGAACCAAACCGCACCGTACCCCGCGTGAAAATCGTGGAACGCAACACCCGAAACTCAACCGGCGCAACAATCCTTGAAGCCACCGGCGCATTCGTGCGAGCCGCAACCTCAGCAGGCGAAGACAACCGAGAAGCCACCAACCAACCACCCCCACCCGACAACACCGAAACCCCCAACAACACCCCAACCGCCCGAACCCCGCGCCGCCGTCCAGAACCGCGAGAATGAACCGTCGGAAGTGATTCATCAGTGGGGCCAGGAGAGGTAAGTAGCTGCGCCTCGTGTGGCGTATTCAAGTTTGCAGGTTGTTCGAAATCAGCAACCGCACCGGTTCCGAAAACTAGTTCTTCGGTCGAGTTCTGAGTTAGCGAATCGGTCATAGTTCCTTCAACACGTTCTTAGGGCGAACAACTAGTCGATCAGTAGTTTGCGGGCTTTGTGACGATTTCTTTCAGCTTCAAGCGGCTGCAACAACTTCACAAGTTCTTCGCTGCAATGCCCCATGGGAACGTTACTGTCAAGGGCCCAACGTTTGAATATTCGCCGGAAACCTTCGGTCATGTAGCCGACCCAATCGAGCTGGTTCGGAGCGAGGCGCTCTGCCACGCAGCGAAGCCCGCTGGCTAAGGCGAACGAAAAATGGTTGTCGTTCGCCCCCATGGCCTCGTCGCTAGCCCGCAAGTTGGCAAGTGAAGCTATTAGGGCGCATCCTTCGGGATTCGCCTGAAGTTCGAAAAGCAGACGGGGAATCGCGGTAACCACACACTCCCAGCGTGGTTCGGCGGCGATGGTCGCAGCAAGTGCGGTTGCCAACTCGGGTGGTGGGAAGGCGAATACAGCATCGCGACTTCCAAATTGGTCGCGAAGGTTCCGTTCCGTGCGGTTCAAATGATCCCCCAAATCCTTTAGCGAAATTCGACTTTCACTACGGTTGCAGAGTTCGACGGAAACAATACGTGCACGTAGCTTTGCGGCCAAGACCTTACGTTCACGGTCAGGAACCTCCGTTCCCACGCAAACGAAACCCCGAATCAACCGACGCTCGATGTCAGCCGGGTAGAGGAATGTTGGATCAAAATCCATCTCTCTCTCTCTCTCTTTTCTCGTTGTTCGAGGCTTCCGCCCGAAAGCCCCCTGCTAGGTTGGCGTCAAAGTTGCGGGTGGTCAAGAAGTTTTTCTTGCACGAACTGCAAGAATTCGCGTTTGCAATTCGTGCATGTCTGACTAATTCGGAATTCTTTCTGATTCGAAACTATTTGCCGATCGGATGATCGATCTTCAAAATGAGGTCGACTCAAAGTTTGAGCCACAGAACTACAGAATGAGGAATCATGAAAATTTCCGCTCGCAGAAGGATCTTCGTTGCAACAGTTCCATTCTTAGCAATTGCTAGCTCTTTCATCGGATCGCAAAGCCCTGCATCTGCTGGATCGAATGGATGTGGGTATGCCCATAACCATCAGTACTACGCGGGTAGCACCCTAATTACTGCAACGCACTACACCTCGAACGTAAACACGTCGAGCTGGGACAACTCAGAGTATCGACAGGGGTATCTAAATTTCGCCTCGCAAGGGTGGTCGTATTGCCCTAACGGGTACAAGTAACAGTCTCTCCTTTATCTGAAAGGTCCCGAATGAGAGTTGGCCCAATTCTTTTGCTTACAAGCTGCTTAATGCCGGCGATTGCGTGTTCTCAACCGACACGGGTCGCCAAAATCAGCGCCGCAGCGCAGCTCGGAGAGGCGGGCCAACTCATGTGGGCTAGCGCCCAAAATCAGTTGAGTAAATGCCTGAAAAAACAGGGTTTCCGATACGAACCAGTTCCCGCCCCTTTGAAAGCAGCTGTAGCGTTTGTTATGCCGGTCACACGAGCCGAGGACCTGAACGAACTGGTTAAGAGTGGGTACGGAGTTGCCAGATCTGAAGAAATTAGTGTTCACTCGGCGAAATTTGACGGAAACTTTCGGCTTTTCGCTCGAATGAGCTCCGCGGACCAAGCTGCTTTTGGTCAAGCACAAAAGACCTGCGCCGCAGGGTTAAAACTAGACGGCGGTGGTCCACTGAAGGCGGCAGATACGATCGACCGCCTGAGACGATTGTGGCTTGCCAGCACGATATTGAGGCCTTCGTGGAGCGCGTGGAGAAAATGCATGAGCAGAAAAGGTTTCCAGTTGAGGAGACGGGATGAAGAGCTCCTCTCAGCCGTCCGCGGATTGGTAGAGGCGAGGGCGGGTACTGACGCAGTCAACATCAACGAACCAAGCGCGGATTCCGTCCGGTACGTGAAAAAGATTGAAACTGAAGTTGCTGAGGCTGATAGCGCCTGTCTTCTGCCAATATTGCCGGAACTGAGCAGGCAGTGGATTGCAATCGCAAAGGGCTCAGATTTCCAGGAGCTCTAGCGGTAGCCACTCAGATCAGAGACAGCTTGACCGCCGCCTACCCGTTGAGCCCCTTCCCTGTTCGCAGGACGCTTAACCATTTCATATCTGCGCATACCGTTATTGGTACGGGTCAATTCACCAAGTGAACGCATGCTTGTGAATCAAGTGACTGGGGTTTGCGGAAGCCGGATGGGCTGGTTGTTGCAGATGCTGCTGTTAGCTTGGGGCCGCATGGCACAAGGTTGTGGCCGTGAGTGGTGTGAGCGCATCGGCGGCGGTCGTCACACTCCTTCTGTCCTTCAAAGTAGCGAAATAGTCCGTCAAAGTGGCTTGCCTCCGGTGGGTCTGCTCAAGCGCTGGTGCTTCGCTACACGAACTCTTGGAGCAGCAAGCTGAACTTCTTGCCCACTATTTCCATTGAATTCTTCAATGCTGTGGTGCAAACCCCTGATTCCGGAGTTGGTTTAGTTGGTTATGCGGCGAGGGTGTAGTGGTCTTGGTGTGCTTGGTTTGGTGTCCGTAATCCAAGACTCATATGTGCACGTTGGTTATTGTAACAGACTTCGATCCACCGAAACAGATCCTTTTCAAGAACTTTTGGATCGTTCCAGTGGTACCGATAGATAAGTTCACGTTT
>JAYTWN010000384.1:0-3600 GCA_043743435.1 Acidimicrobiia bacterium | reverse complement strand
GAAGAAGCTAGGGAAGAGCAGAGATCCGCTTACCAAAAGTGGAAGAGTGAATATCCGAGTGGGGTTGTTTTGGCCATTTCCTACGGATACAATCGAATTCCGCAGGGCGCGCTTGCTGTTGCCGTATCGCCACAATATCGACCAGTTTCCACAAAAGATCTTGCTTCGTACCGTGACGGGTTCGACGAATCTTTAGCCGACTTTGTCTCAGCCTGTGGAGATAAATGTGGGGGATTTCAAGAGATTGACTGGTCTTCAGTCGGATGGCTTACTCAAACGGCGCTTGCTCAGGGACTTCTTGAACCCGAGAGACATCGGCCTTTGATCGAATCCACTCTAAGAAAGCTTGGATCTGGAGCGCTAACAACAGATCCCTTTTTACAGTTGTCGATACTTGGTCAAGCACCGAAGTTTTTGCTGGCGACTGGAATCAGGTGCCTTGAAGGGTGGCCGTCCGAGCATCCAGCATTGGGAACAACGTTTGGGTCGAATGTTGTTCGAATGCTGTCCCTTTGCCCTAAAGACGAAGCAGTCGGGAAGGACAGCCAAACCAAGTCATCCGAAACTATTGTCGTCCGCGGCAAAAATGATCCTTACCCTATTGTGGGCAACGTATTTCGAACGGTCTCAGGGTCCCACGACGTACTAGCGACCAAGGAGGGCAGGAGAGCGGTAGTCGAAGCAATCGAAGAATCAACTCCCCACCCTATCCTGAAGCCCAGAAGCACAATTATTTGGGGCAACTTGATTTTGGCCCTTGTCGTATTCTCTTGTTTTGTCGCCTTTCTATGGCGACTTGTGGTGTGGTCAAAAAAATTCAGGCCCCGCAGGTAACTTCCCCTTTATGTGTGGGAAGAAAATTGAAAGTGAACAGGTGCGCTCGATACGGAAACGATTGAGGGCGCTTCCCATTCGGAGCCTACGAGAGTCGATTGCTGACTCCGAGCCTTTCGTTATCAAACTCGTACTGCTCGTCATTTGAATCCAAAGAGAAACGGTTTGAATGCCTTGAGGTTCAAGGATTCAGCTTGATCCTTGAACTGGTGCTTAGGCTTCGTCCTCTCGATCTCCGTCGGGAAGAAGGCTTCGCGTCATTGGGAAGAGTTGCGGCCATGGCCATGGCTGGCTGGATCATGGGTGTGGTGGTTGCGACGGGGATGGTGGCTGTTGTGGGAGCTGGAGCTACGACGTTTCTAGGGGCCGTCGTGGGAGGTCGCGCGACCCTGACGATGGTCGTCGTAGGCACAGGTTTTGGTGGAGTTGGTCGTCGAGCCGTTGCGGGTTTCACAGCAGCAGTGCGGGGCTTGGGCTTTTGCGCAGCTGGCGAATTTGAAGAAGAAAATAACGTGAGTGCCGACAGGCCAGCGACGGTTGCGGCCAAGCAACGATAACGCTGCAACAAGGCGGGAGAGATCCTTGTCCTCAATGAATGCCCTTGAACCGAGTTTGTCGACCTTGGCATGTAGTTATCTGTGCGCGTAGTACTCAGTACTTTTCGGTGCGAACGTTGCCGGCAGGATCGGTGAACACAAACTTGTAGCCGGCACCTTCGATGGCATAGTCCACTTGGTAGGTTGCGCCACCGAGCTTGTACTGCAAACGCCAAGCCTTCGGGCCGGTTTCCGAGAACGCCGTGACCGACGCACCCCGCAACGGAGCCCCAGCCGGACGAATGGGTTTCGCTGTCGGCTGTGGATCAACTTGCTCAGCAACAACAGACACCCTCCCACGCATGCCGCCATTAATGTATGGGTACGTAAGAGTTGCGTGATAGTGGTAACCGTCTTTGTCGTCGGCGTGACCATTGAACGCATCGAGCGCCCGAACGGGTGAACCATCAGGCTCGGTGAGTCCGTAGATCGGAAAGCCGTCAAGGCCAAGGGCGAGCGGTGTCGATGGGCTGGCACCAGCGATGAGGTGAAGGGGCGCGGCATGGTAGTGGTAGTCGTCGCCCCGTCCACAGTGCCCGCCCCACTGATCAAGTTCGCCAATCAGAAACGCATCTTCGCCACGATTGTTGAGCGCGTTGAAGATCGGCACGCCGTTAATGGCCAGTGCAATCGCCCCGCGGAACAATCCAGTCTTGGCTGAGATAGGCGTATCGGAAAGAACGCCCTTGAGCGGGATCCGCCAGGCATTGGTGCCGGAGTACGACTGAGGAAGCGGGAACTGCTGCTGCCAGTTAGTGATGCCGATCATCATCAAGTGCTCAGGCAGACCGGTTGATTCCACGATGAGTTCTGTCGACGAGCGGGTGGCCTTCACGGTTTTGGGATACAACGTCCACGGATCAACCGTGCCTGATGTGGAGCCTGATGTGGAGCTCGATGTGGTTCCCGTTGAGCCAGCTGGTGCCGCCGTTGTTGTGGTTACTGGCACGGTAGTGCTGGGTGCCTTGGTGGTTGTTGGGCCGGCCTTGGAGGGGATCGTGGCGGCAGGAACCGGTAGTTTCGGTCCACGAGGTGCCGGTGTCCTTGCTGGTCGAGCTGGCCGGGTTGGCCGGGTTGGCTGGGTTGGTGGTGCGGCTTTGGCGGGTTTGGCGTGCGCGACGCCACCCAGAACCGTTGCCCCAAACACTCCAGCACTCAGGAAGTACAGCATCTGGCGACGGCTCACCTCAGTGGGATTTGATGACCCGCCGTTGTGGTGATCGTCGTCATGAAGATGTCCTTGCCATTGACCTTCGTGCGGGTGGAGGGGAGCGTGCTGGGTGCCGTGATGATGGTGCGGATCGTGTGCATCGTGGTTATGGGAATGTGCGGAGTTTGACATGAGCGTTCCTAGTTTCGTTCGGAGAAGATGTAGTTGTGACGTTGCCGAGTTTTATGATGCGATTATTATTTGCGCGTATTAGATGGCCGGGTGTAGCAGGCAAGGTCGAGGAACTTCGGTGTTTGGACATGCATTCACCGTACGGAATGGTGCTGAACGCTCACTGGGAAACAAAGAGTTCTTTTCGGCAGCATCCTCAGCGTTTCTTGAGGTTGGGTTCCTAGGATAGAGATATGGCGCGAGACGACATTGGGCCATTGGCACAAACTTCAGCATCGGCCACGTTGCTGGTAGTGGAGGATGACGAATCCATCCGTGAACTATTGGCCAGCGCGCTGCGTTTTGCCGGGTACCAGGCAGAAGCCGTAGCGACGGGAACCGATGGGTTCAATTGTGCCATCACCAAACGTTATGACCTGCTACTGCTCGATGTCGGCCTTCCCGGTATCGATGGGTTTGAAATCTGTCGACTGCTTCGTGCCCGTGGTGATCTAACCCCGATCATTTTTCTCACCGCCCGTCGTGAACTCGATGATATGCGCGCAGGCTTCGATGGTGGTGGCGACGATTACCTCACGAAACCCTTCAGCTTGGAAGAACTCACCCTCCGAGTCGAAGCCGTACTACGCCGAACGAGGATCCATTCACTGCCTGACGGTAACCAGTACGCCCAACACCAATCAGGTGCCGCAGTTGTTGCAGGGCCCGAAGTCTCTGGTCGCACCCGAACCCCAGTGCTCCGTTGCGGTGATCTGGTGGTTGACGAAGACCAACGCAAAGTTCTCCAAGGAACCCAATCGATCTCCCTCACACCGACAGAGTTTCGTC